>NZ_VMMY01000007.1:0-153343 GCF_013277455.1 Streptococcus sp. 5346 | reverse complement strand
TTAGCCGCAGCTAAAGAAGAATTAAAAGCATTAGCAGGTGAAGCAAACGTAACAGATGGAAAAACAACATCTACAACAGAAGCATATGACGCAGCAAAACAAGCAGCAGACGCAGCAGTAGCAACGGCAGAAAATATCATCAATAATGCAGATTCAACACCAGAACAAGTAGCAGAAGCATTAACAAATGTAAAAGCTAAGAAAGCAGCATTAGACGCAGCTAAAGCAGCGTTACTAGACAAGATCACTCAAGACCAAAAAGATGATTTAGCAAACGCTGAAGAAAGTCTTAAATTAGCAGATACAACTGGTAAAACTAAAGATAGTATCAAAGCTTATAATGATGAAGTTGCTAAACTAAATGATGAGTTAGTAGCTGCGAAACAAGCCGCTAAAGATTTATTAGATAAAGGAGATAACGCTGGAGAGTTAGAAGCATATAGAGTTCAAGCTAAGATTAATAAGTTGAAATCTAAACTAGCAGAAGCAGCAAAACTTCTTAAAGATATCGATAAATCAGCAGCTAAGAAAGAAGTTGAAGATGCAGCTACGAAGGCAACAGATGCTATTGTGGCTAATAATGATCTAACACCAGAACAAAAAGAAGCTACCAAAGCAAAAGTAGCAGATGCAGCTAATAAAGCAAATGCAGAAATCGATAAAGCAACAACTGAAAATGATGTTACGGCAGCTAAAAATGCTGGTAAATTTGCAATTGAAAAAGAAGCAGCGAAAGCAGAAGTAGAAGCAACGAAAGCAGCGAAAGAAAAAGCAATCAATGCTAATGATAAACTTTCTGACGATGAAAAACGAGCAGCGAATGAAGCAATAGCGAAAGCGACGGATGCAGCTGAGAAAGCAATTGATGCAGCAACAGATCAGGCAACAGTAGAAGGAGCGAAGACAACTGGAATTAAAGCAGTAACAGCAGTGAATCCAGTCGGAAAAGAAAAAGCTTTAGACGCAATTCAAAAAGCAACAGAAGATAAACTTGCTGAAATTGATAAGAATGATAAGTTATCGGCTAAAGAAAAAGCAGAAGCAAAAGCAAAAGTTGCTAAAGCAGCAATCGATGCAGTGAACGCAATCATTGCAGCAACAGATCAAACAGCAGTAGATAGTGCGCAAACAACAGGGACTACGGCAGTAGCAGCAGTGAATCCAGTAGGGAAAGAAAAAGCACTAGCAGCAATTGACAAAGTCTTAGCAGCAAAAGAAAAAGCAATCGAAGCTAATGACAAACTTTCAGATGCAGAAAAACAAGCAGCTAAAGAAGCCGCTAAAAAAGCAGCGGATGAAGCTAAGAAAGCAATTAATGATGCACAAAATCAAGAAGCAGTAGATAATGCAAAAAATGCTGGAACAACAGCAGTAGAAGCAGTAAATCCAGTCGGAAAAGAAAAAGCATTAGATGCGATTCAAAAAGCAACAGAAGATAAACTTGCTGAAATTGATCGTGATGATAAATTATCAGAAAAAGAAAAAGCTAAAGCGAAAGCAGAAGTTGCGAAAGCGGCAATTGATGCAGTGAATGCAATTAATGCCGCAACAGATCAAGCCACAGTAGATACGAAGCAAGCTGAAGGAACAAAAGCTGTATCAGAAGTAAATCCAGTCGGAAAAGAAAAAGCAAAAGCAGAAATCGAAGAAACAAAAGCAGCGAAAGAAAAAGCAATTGATTCAAATCCAGATTTGACAGATGCTCAAAAAGCAGAAGCTAAAGCGAAAATTGCAGAAGAAGCTAAGAAAGCAATTGATGCAATTGACAAAGCAAAAACAACAGAAGAAGTTGCATCAGCTAAAGAATCAGGAAAATTAGCAATAGAAAAAGAAGCAGAGAAAGCAGAAATTGAAGCAGTGAAAGCAGCGAAAGAAAAAGCAATCGATGCAAGAACTGATTTGACAGATGATGAAAAGGCAAAAGCAAAAGCAAAAGTTGCAGAAGAAGCTAAGAAAGCAATCGAAGCAATCGAAAAAGCTAAAACGCATGATGATGTATCAGCAAAAACTGAAACTGGTAAAGATGATATCAAAAAGATAAATCCAATCGGCGGTAAAGAAACAGCTAAGAAAGCAATAGATGAAGCATTAGCAGCAAAAGAAAAAGCAATCGATGCAAGAACAGACTTATTGCCAGAAGAAAAAGAAGCAGCTAAAAAAGCGGCCAGAGAAGAAGCAGAAGCAGCGAAAAATGCAATTGATAAAGCAACAACTTCAGATGACATCAAAAAAGTTTTAGACAATGGGTTAGATAAAATTGCAAAAGTAAACCCATTAGGTGCAAAAGAAGAGGCTAAGAAATCTATTGAAGAAAGATTAGCTGACAAAGAAAAAGAAATTGATGCAAGAACAGATTTAACTCCTGAAGAAAAAGCTAAGGCGAAAGCATTGGCACGTGAAGAAGCAAAAGCAGCGAAGGATGCAATCGATAAAGCAACAAGTATCGAGGGTATTGAAAAAGCTTTAAGACCATTCTTATACCAAATTGATCAAGATGCGTTAGTATTTGATAGACCAGAATTAGATATTAAAGCAGCCTTACAAGCATCTGTTACTGGAGTAGTAACAGTTGAACGTGGAAAAGTAATTAGTCAAGCTGATATCATTGCTAAACTGAACTTACCAGAAACTGTTACGGTGATGAATATTGAATTACCTGATACCACTACACTAGGTAGAAAGTTTGCTAAGGTAACATTAAGACTACCAGGTGGAAAAGAAACAACTGTAAATGTTCCAGTTGAAGTTACTCCACAAAAAAATAAAGATGTGATACCTTCATATAATGGTGGGAATGATGGAAATTCTGGTAATAACGCAGCTAATAACGCAGCTAATAACACTGATGCAAAAGTGAATAAAGCTAAGTTAGAAGGTGCTATCCATCAATTAGATGAATTGATCATTAAAGAATCAGCTAAGCTTGATGCAGAAACTGCAAAAGAAGCGAATGACTTATTAGCAGACGCTAAGAAAGTATTTGCCAATGCAGACGCAAGTCAAGTAGAAGTGGATGCAATGGTGAAACGTATCGAAGACTTCATGGCGAAAGTTGCTCCAGCAACTAATCATGTAACTCCAGCTAATGACCAAGCTGCTCAAACACCAGCTGTAGCTCCAGCTACAACTCAAGCAGCAGCTAAGCTAATGCTAGCCAAGAAGCAGCAGCAAATGCGCGTAAAGCAGCTAAAGAATTACCAAATACAGGTACAGCAGATTCTACTGTATCTATGGTAGCAGCTGCCGCAAGTGCATTACTTGGTCTTGGTCTTGCAGGCCGTCGTCGTAAAGAAGACGAAGAAGCTTAATTGGTAGATTATTTGATAATTATCAGATGATAAGTCCGATTTTCAAAGCTTAAACAAGTACCTCTCATAACATAAAATCTCCTAGCAGGAAAGTCTGCTAGGAGATTTATAAGGTAAGCGCGTTATAACAATGTATCTAGCATTGATGCAACGCCTCCTGTATACTGTAACCATCCAATAACGAAATCTCCAGACTAGGGAACTCACTGTATACTATGGAGTGAAAGTAAAATTATTGGAGTATATTTAATGTCGCAATCTATTGTTCCTGTATAGGTTACACAATCTCGTTTGTGGGGGACGTAAAGACTATTTTAAAGCTCTTTACTGGGATAATCAACTTTATAAACGTTTTGAGAAAGGTAACTGGATTTGGCCAAGTACAGAAAAGGATGTCAAAGTTCTAATATCAGAACAAGTAGACTGGCTAATGAGAAGCTTTTCTATCACTCCAAAATAAATTTAATATTAGTGTATAATACAGAGGGTAAATCTGCAATGAAAATCTATTTTCATCAAGGAAGTCAAATAACTCAATAACACAGGGATTCCATTCCCCTAGAAAGGTTAAATAAATGAAATCATATAAGAAATTTACGATTCTTGCTCTAGCTCTTCTTGGATTTACTAGCCAAACAGTTCTAGCTAATGATGCTAGTCATCCTACGAATAACTCTATCGCTAGTTCAACTACTAGCTCTGCAAATGCTTCTCAAGCAGCTACAGAAAACCAGCCAACGACTCCTAGTTCGAGTGAGCAGGAGACAAAGCCAACTCTTCCTACTGACTCTAAGCTACAAACTGGTTGGGTAAAAGAAGATGGGAAGTGGGCTTATTATAGTCAAACGGGTGTCAAATTTACAGATACTCTTTATGAGGGCTACCTATTTGATAAGAATGGTTACTTACTTGAAAATAGCTGGTATCAGATGGCTAACAAGTGGTACTACGCCAATGGCTCAGGAAAATATTTGTCTAACCAATGGAGTCAAATCAATGGTAAATGGTATGCATTTGATCAAAATGGTGTCATGATGGCTAATACCTGGAAGGGAAATTATTACCTGAAGTCCAGTGGGGCTATGGCAGATAAAGAATGGGTGTACGATCCGAACTACTCTAGCTGGTTTTATCTTAAGCCAGGCGGACACTATGCTGAACAGCAATGGATTGGCTCTTACTATCTAAAGTCTGGTGGCTACATGGCTCACAAAGAGTGGCTTTATGATCAAGATTATAAAGCTTGGTATTATCTTAAAGAAGATGGCGTTTATGTCACTGGAACTTATACTATTGATGGAAGTAGTCATTTTTTCAAAGATAATGGTAAATGGGTGCAAGAACTTCCAAAAGGATTTGAAAAGGGGCACTATACTAAAACTATCTTCCTAGATCCTGGGCATGGTGGACGTGATTCGGGCGCTTACTATTATGGAATAGCTGAAAAAGATTTGAATCTACAGGTCTCTCGTAAATTACGGAAACGTTTAGAGGAACTGGGCTATACAGTTTTAACATCTCGTGATAGTGATGTGGATGTTGACTTTGTGACGGAGCGTTCTCGTATGGTAAATAAAACGAATGCAGACTTCTTTATTAGTATTCATTTTAACGCTACTGGGAATGACACAACACTGAATCTGGGAATACAGACTTATTCTTATAAGGAAGATGCAGGTTACCCGAGCAAGATTAATCAGTACTGGCATAATAATCCAGACCGTATAAGTGAAAGTAATCGTTTGGCAGCTGACCTTCATTCATCTCTCTTGACCGAGACAGGAGCTAGAGATGCTGGGCTTTTGCAAGCCACCTTCGCTGTTCTTCGTGAGACTGCGAAACCTGCTGTGTTATTAGAGTTGGGTTATATGGATAATTCAGAAGAAAACCAACGAATCCGTAGTGACCAATACCAAGATAAGTTGGTTGAAGGCATTATTAAAGGAATTCAAAAATATTACGCTGGAAATTAAGAAACTAGATCAAACTAAGCTTTGGAGAATATCCTAGGCTTAGTTTTTTGCATTTGTAATGCTATAGTAGATTGAAATAAGACACGAATAAATCGATTAGGAAAAGGCAAATCGATTCCTAGCAATGTTTTAGAATTCATAGAGTATTATTCCAGCTTCAATGTATTATATCATAACATTAAATTGTCTGAAAATTTATTGAAAAATGAGTGGAAATGTGATATAATGAAACGTAAAATTAATTCAGGTTTCCTGAACCAATAGGAGTAAACAATGAAAAAACTAGGTTTTATCCTTTTATCTTCAGCCTTGCTATTGACGGCTTGTGCTAATAACCAATCTAAGCCAAGCAACACAAGTGATTCGTCTAAGGTGACAGCCTTGTCTGAAGACAAGCAAAAAATGCTTGATAAGGCCACTGCTGACTATAAGACTTTTGTGCAAGAGCAAATCGATAAACTCTTGACAGATACGGAAGGCTTTGTCAAACTGTTGAAAGAAGGTAAGTTAGAAGAAGCCAAAAAGGTTTATCCACTGATTCGTATGTCCTATGAGCGTTCAGAACCGATTGCCGAGAGTTTTGGTGAGTCAGATGTCAAGATTGACTTCCGTTTGGCAGACTACATGGATGAAAACAAGACAGAAGAAGGTTGGTCGGGTTTCCACCGTATCGAGCGTATCCTTTGGGAAGATAATACAACTAAAGGAACTGAAAGTTATGGCGATCAGTTAGTAAATGATATCAAGGAATTGAAAGCCAAGATTGCAACTGTTGATGTGGACTACAAGGTCATGTTGACAGGAGCAGTTGACTTGCTTAACGAAGTGGCAACAAGCAAGATTACAGGTGAAGAGGAAATTTATTCTCACACAGACCTGTATGACTTCCGTGCCAATATCGAAGGTGCTGAGAAGATTTTCCAACTTTTTAAACCTTTACTTGAAAAATCAGATGCCAACCTAGTTAAAGAATTGGAAGCAGATTTTAAGTCTGTCAATGATTTGTTGGACAAACACATGACAGACAAGGAACACTACAAACTCTATACAGATTTGACAAAAGAGGATACCAAAGAATTGTCAGAAGCTGTGACAAAACTTGGTGAACCTCTATCACAAATGGGTAAATTTCTTAGTGGAGAATAAGAGTCATGACTGAAAAAGACGAAAAATTTTTTGAAAAGAAAATGGACCGTCGAGAATTTCTAAAAAAAGCAGGGATTGGAGGGGCAGGTTTAGCGCTAGGACTCTCTGGTGCTTCTGCTTTTTTCGCACCTAAGCTAGGAAGTCAGGAAAAAATCTCGTACGGAAATGAAAAAATTGCTTTTTATGGCAAGCATCAAGCTGGGATTAGTACGCCCATGCAAAAGAATATCTATTTTGTTGTCTTGGATTTGCATACGACGGATAAGGATAAGATTATTCAGTTGTTCAAGGATTGGACGAATTATAGTGCCAAGTTGGTTGAGGGAGAGTTGGTCAAAAAAGATGGACAGAATGCTCTCTTGCCTCCGAGTGATACTGGTGAAACAGTGGGGCTTAACCCTCATCGTTTGACACTAACTTTTGGTGTGTCTGCCAGTTTCTTGAAAAAGATGAACTTGGAAAACAAGCGTCCTCAAGTGTTCAGGGATTTACCGCCTTTTCCTAAAGAGCAATTGCGTGAAAAATATACTGGTGGGGATATTGTGATCCAGGCCTGTGCCGATGATGAGCAGGTTGCCTTTCATGCGATTCGTAACCTCATCCGTAAGGGGAGAAATGCAGTGACCCTTCGTTGGAGTCAGTCTGGTTTTGCAGCTATCGGTGATCGAATGGAGACTCCGCGTAACCTCTTTGGTTTTAAGGATGGAACAGCAAATCCAACCAAGGAGAAAGACTTTGACCGCGTTATCTGGGCTGATAGTAAGGACTGGATGGAAAATGGTTCTTATATGGCAGTTCGTCGAATTCAGATGTTTTTAGAGACCTGGGACCGTACTAGTCTTGAAGAACAAGAAAATACTTTTGGTCGTTACAAGGAAAGTGGTGCCCCTTTTGGTAAGCAAAATGAGTTTGATGAAGTGGATTTGAGTCTTTTGCCAGATGATTCGCATGTTCGTTTGGCTAAGGAAGTGGACAAGCCCCTTTTACGTCGTTCTTATTCTTACTCAGATGGCATTGATGAAAAAACTGGTCAGTTTGATACAGGTTTGCTCTTCATTTCTTTCCAGAAGGATCCAGATAATTTTGTCAAGGTTCAAACTAACCTAGGTGCTACTGATAAGATGAATGAATACATCACTCACATCGGTAGTGGACTCTTTGCTTGCTTTGGTGGTGTGGAGAAAGGAGGCTACATTGGACAAAAATTACTGGAAGGCTAGAAGCTGGTTCTTGGTTTTAGCTTTGTCATTTTTAATTCTTTCCCCAGTAGGTGCCCAAGAAAGCTTGAGTTCTTACTTTGTAAAAATCACAGATGCTTCTAAAGCGGTCAAAAATGGCAATCAGTCTGAGGCCCAGAAACTCGTTCAGGAGATGGCAACAGACTTTGAAAGAGTAGAAGACAGCAATTCTGAGGCTGGTAAGGTTGTTAAGGAAAAGTTAGCTCAATCAGGAGATATCACTGAAGACAAACTCACCGAAATTTCTTCGGCCTTATTAGCCTTTGAAAAAGAACAAAATCCCGTTGACTTAGATTCTGAAAAGGAAAAATTGGTCAACCGTCTAAGTCCTCGTTTTGAAGTTTTGGAGCAGGCTATTGCCTCCAAAGATTTGGAAAAGGTCCGAGAAGCTTTTAAGAAAATGAATTCCACTTGGACCATCAACGAAAGTGTGGTTCGTGACAATAGTACGGCCCATTATGGACGTGTTGAAACAGCTATTTCTTTCTTGCGTAGTAGTATGGAAACCGAGCCTACAGATTTTAATTCAATCCAGACTTCCTTTGAGGATTTAAAAAAGGCTATCGATGATTTTGTAACCGGAAAAGAAGTCGCAGAAGCATCTTCTGATTTAAGCCTTAAAGATGGTATTGCCCTTTTGAAGAAGGCTTTGGAACAATTCCAAGCTGGTGACCAAGCATCAGGAGCAGCCAGTATGAAGGAATTTATTACTATCTGGCCAACGATTGAGGGCTCTGTTAGCACGACCAATCCATCCCTCTATACACGAGTGGAGAGTGAAAGCCCTGTGATTATGGTCAAGGGAAGTGAGAAGGAATACCAAGAAAAATTAGAAAAACTGATAGCAGATTTATCACAAATTGATACTAGCGCACGTTACAATGCCTTTGATGCTATGCTGATTCTTCTAAGAGAAGGTGTAGAGGCTCTCTTAATCGTTATGGCCTTGGTGACGACCTTGAAAGCAGCCAAGATGCGAAAAGGACTCAAGTGGGTTTATGGTGGTGCTATCACTGGAATCATGGCCAGTCTTGTCATTGCTTTCATCCTGCAAATTGCCTTTCCAGCAGTGACATCAGGCTCCAATCGTGAAATCATCGAAGGAGCAGTGGGGATTTTTGCAGTCGCTATGATGATTTTGATTGGAATCTGGCTCCACAGCAAATCCTCGGTCAAAAAATGGAATGCCTTTATGGAGTCACAAATGGAAACAGTGACCAAAACAGGCTCCTTTGTTTCCATGTTTGCCCTCAGTTTCCTAGCTATTTTCCGTGAGGGAGCAGAAACCATTCTCTTTTATGTTGGGATTTTACCAAGGATTTCCAGCTTTGAATTTGTATTGGGCATTTCACTTGCCTTGCTGGTTCTGGTAATTATTGCCATTGTGATGAACAAGGCCAGTCAATTCTTCCTGCCACATAAGGTCTTCTTTATCCTGACTTGGATGATTTATGCTCTAGCCTTTAAGATGCTGGGGGTTAGTATCCATGCTCTTCAATTGACCAATATGGCACCTAACCACTTGCTGACAGGCTTTCCAACGATCGATTTGCTTGGAATTTATCCAAGTTGGGAAGGTTTGGTTAGCCAGCTAGTCTTTGTTACTATTGTCTTGATTGTTACTTTCAGACAGGGTGAAAAATAAATGGATAGAAAAGAATTGACAATCGTTGAACATCTGGTAGAATTTAGAAAGAGATTATTGGCTGTGGTCATTTGTTTCTTTTTGGTATTCTGTGTCTCTCTGCTGTTTGCAGACCAGATTTACCAGTATGTGACCCAATCTTTTCAGCAAAAGTTGATTGTTTTAGGCCCTAATGATATTTTATGGATTTACATACGTTTGGCTAGTCTGATGGCCTTCACCATCACCTTGCCTTACACGGTGTATCATATCTGGTCTTTCATCAAACCAGGTTTAAAGAAGGAAGAGGCTAGAGCTGTCTTTGCCTATATTCCAGCTAGTTTCCTTTGTTTTCTAGTTGGACTGGCTTTTGGTTTTTACTTTGTAACACCAGCCTTACTTCAGGTTTTGTTAGGGTTGGGAGAGGGATTATTTGAAACGCAGTTAACAGCTCAAAATTATCTGTCCTTTGTTTTTCAAACGACCTTGCCTTTGGCTCTGATTTTTGAATTGCCAGTTATCATTGCCTTTTTGACGTCGATTGGACTTATTGGACCAGAAATATTGACTGCTTATCGCCGATATGCCTATTTTATCTTATTGGTACTCGCAGTCATCTTAACACCAGCTGACTTTGTCAGCGATTTGGCAATGACTGCCCCCTTGATATTACTCTATGAATTGAGTATAGCAATCAGCAAATATATTATGAAACGAAAGCAGAAAGGAGCGAGAAATGGGAATCTTACGTGATATAGGAGCACCAGGATTGATTATTATCGTTTTAGGAACTCTCTTGATCTTCGGACCAAAACGATTGCCTGAACTAGGCGAGTCAATCGGTAAAATGCTATCTGAATTTAAAAAAGCAGTTAAAGGAACTGAAAATCAAGATAAGGAAGATTAAACCTTGTCAAATAAAAAACTTTGTACTCTAGAAACCATCGTGTGGCTAGCTAGAGTGCAAAGTTTTTTTGAGTCTGGAATATGAAAACAGCAGTTAATTGCAAGAAACAAAAAAAGAACAGCCGAAACTGTTCTTTTTATCATTATTTGAGACCGTATTTTTTGTTGAAACGATCCACGCGTCCATCTGCTTGAGTGAACTTTTGACGTCCAGTGTAGAATGGGTGTGAGTCTGATGAAATTTCCACACGGATCAATGGGTAAGTTTCGCCTTCGAACTCAACTGTTTCGTTAGAGCGTTTTGTTGAACCGCTAAGGAATTGGTAACCAGTAGTTGTGTCCATGAAGACAACTGGGCGATATTCTGGATGGATATCTTTTTTCATTTTGCAATATTTCCTTTCTGCCATGGTCTCTTTGCGAGCCATAGATTGTTACCATACTAGTCTATCAGATTCTGAAAAGTTTGGCAAGTATTTTATCAATTTTTAAGCAAGTTTTTTAACTTTTGGTAGATGATTTCGTTTTCCTCTAGGCTATAGGAATTAGCACCGCTTGCTAGAGGGTGTCCTCCACCATCATGTTCTTTGGCAATTTCATTGATAGGATGAATTTTACTGCGTAAGCGAACGCGGTAGTGGCCATCAGCCTGCTCCACAAAAATTCCCCAGAGACTGACGCTGTCAATACGACCAGGAGCTCCTACAATAGCGGCAGTTTCAGCATCGGTAACATTAAATTGTTTTAAGACTTCTTGACTCAGGATAACACGAGCTGCACCATTTTCATCCACTTCCAGATGGTCGTAGATGTAGCCTTGAAGTTTAGCAATTTTGTAGCTCATAGTGTCCATTTTGCGAGTGAGAGCCGCAAAGTCAAAGTTATGTTCTCTCAAATAAGCAGCCAGGCGAAGAGTCCGTGCAGTCGTAGAAGGATAAAGGAAGCGGCCTGTATCACCAATAATTCCTGCAAAGAGCAACTCAGCAGCGCGATCTGACAAGGCCAGTTGGGTTGTTTGGGCAAATAGGGTAATCATCTCGCTAGCGCTACTTGAACTAGTATCGACCCAAGACAGGTCACCGTATATATCATCATTTGGATGGTGGTCAATCTTAATGAGAAAATCACCTTGACGATAGCGCTTATCGTCAATACGAGCAGTATTCGCCGTATCACAGACGATGACAAGGGCACCTTGGTAGGCACTATCTTCAACAAGATCCATCTCAGCCATCCAAGTAAGAGTTGGTTCATCAAAACCAACGGCTTTGATAGTTTTTTCTGGGAAATGATGTTTGAGAAGAGCTTTCAAGCCCACCTGACTGCCCAAGGCATCAGGGTCTGGTTTCATATGACGATGAATGATAATCGTGTCGTATTCTTTGATTTTTTCTAAAATTTGATGGCAAATTTCCATAAATAACCTCAATTCTTTCTCATTTCATTGTAGCACAAGAATTTTTATTTTTAAAATGAAAAAGATGTGATATAATGGAGAAAGATAAATTGAGGAGGACGATATGGCATTAGCAAAAATTGTATTTGCCAGTATGACCGGTAATACCGAAGAAATTGCAGATATTGTAGCAGACAAATTACGTGACTTGGGCTTGGATGTCGATGTTGATGAATGTACAACGGTTGACGCTTCAGACTTCTTGGAAGCTGACATCGCTATCGTTGCGACCTATACTTATGGTGATGGTGAATTACCAGATGAGATGATGGACTTCTACGAAGACCTAGCTGATCTCAACTTGAATGGCAAAATCTACGGAGTGGTCGGCTCAGGAGATACCTTCTACGATGAATTCTGTAAGGCTGTCGATGACTTTGATCGCATTTTTGTAGCGACAGGAGCAGAAAAAGGTTCAGAATGTGTCAAAGTTGATCTTTCTGCTGAGGAAGCAGACATTGAACGCTTGGAACAATTCGCAGAAGAATTGGCTGCTAAAGTAGGATAAGTATAAAACTGCGCTGATGTAATCAATCAGTGCATTTTTCTTATCGTGAGTTGGGATTTTACTAGCCTATTTGGTGGCTTTTTGATACAATAATTCAAATAAAGGAGGAGACTGTATGGATTTAGATATTATTCGTCAAGAAATTGATCAAATCGACGACCAAATTGTCAAACTGTTAGAAGAACGAATGCATTTGGTTGAGGGGGTAGTTGCCTATAAGAAAGCTTCAGGTAAACCGATTTTAGATACTAAGAGAGAAGCGGTTATTTTTGAAAAGGTTAGAAGTCGTGTAGAGGACAAGCGCTATCAGGAGACTATTGTCGCGACTTTTTCGGACATACTCAAACGTTCGCGTGATTATCAGGATAAAAATATCAAATGAAAAAAGAACAAATTTATCCGCTAGGGATTTTTCTAGCTGCTATGTTGGGCGGACTTGTCCGCTATCTAGTTTCCACTTGGTTACCAGCCAGTCCTGACTTTCCTTGGGGCACTCTCTTTGTCAACTATCTGGGAATTTTCTGCTTGGTGTATCTTGTTAAGGGCTATTTAGTCTATAAGGGAACCAGTAAAGGCGTTATTTTAGCACTGGGGACTGGTTTTTGTGGGGGGCTGACAACTTTTTCCAGTCTCATGCTTGATGCTGTGAAACTACTGGATACAGGGCGTTATCTCAGCCTAGTCTTGTATCTCATTTTAAGCGTGGGTGGAGGCCTGCTCTTGGCTTACTATTTGGGGAGGAAGAAATGGTAATGGTCTATCTTGCAATTGCTTGTGGTTTCGGAGCTTTAGTGCGCTATTTCTTTTCCCGCTATAATCAAGCTTCTAAATTACCACTCGGAACGCTCATAGCCAATCTTTTGGGTTGTTTTTTAATTGGATTATTCTACAATCATGTGGAATCTAAGGAAGTCTATGCTATTCTAGCAACAGGATTTTGTGGTGGTTTAACGACTTTTTCGACCTTGAATGATGAACTTCAAAGACTGCTAAGTGATAAGAAGGTCTTTTATTCTTACCTGACTTTGACCTACCTAGGTGGTTTGATTGCGATTTTTTTAGGAATTCTGCTATAAATTTCTTTACTTTTTTGTGGAAATTTGGTAAACTGTATCTTGTGTGTAATGGACGCACAAAAATACAGTTTATCCGCTGAGGAAGTTTCCTCAAGATTGACAAAGATAGGAGAATAAAATGAATCCATTAATCCAAAGCTTGACTGAAGGTCAACTTCGTACAGATATTCCATCATTCCGTCCTGGTGACACTGTTCGTGTACACGCGAAAGTTGTCGAAGGTAACCGTGAACGTATCCAGATTTTTGAAGGTGTTGTTATTGCACGTAAAGGTGCTGGCATCTCAGAAAACTACACAGTTCGTAAAATCTCTAACGGTGTAGGTGTTGAGCGTATCTTCCCAATCCACACTCCACGTGTCGAAAAAATTGAAGTTGTTCGTTACGGTAAAGTACGTCGTGCGAAATTGTACTACTTGCGTGCACTTCAAGGTAAGGCAGCTCGTATCAAAGAAATCCGTCGTTAATTCGACTAAAAAACTCTGCTCATTCAGCAGAGTTTTTATCTAGCTCCCTTAGTTCAATGGATATAACAACTCCCTCCTAAGGAGTAGTTGCAGGTTCGATTCCTGCAGGGGGCATTTTTAGAAATGTAAAGAAAGACAAAGAAAATTCAAAGTGTTTGTCTATGGGCAATCACCACAATTTAGTTTTTTAAAATAGGTTAGTATTTTTGGAATCTTTGACCAAAGTGTGACCAAAAATAATTTTAACTCAATGAATATAGAATAAAGTAGATCAGGAAGTTGGTCTATTTTATTTTGTATTTACTGATATATAAAAAGTTGAATCGTCTTTCTAAAAGTGATACAATAGATATACAAGAAGAAAAGGAGAAATGCTATGTCACAAATTGCTGTAAGAGTAGATGATGAATTGAAAAAAGAAGCGACTGCGATTTTTAATGAGTTGGGGTTGGATATGTCAACTGCTGTGAAGTTGTTTTTGAAGCAAAGTGTGTTGACAAGAAGCATTCCTTTTGATGTTAAACTTGATTCTGAGTAAGCTGAAATAAAAGTATGGCTATATATGATATAAAGGGGTTTAGTTATGGTTTATACAATAGATCAGATAAAGGAAAAAATTGTTCCTGTGGCTAAACAATATGATTTATCTAAAATTTATCTATTTGGCTCTTATGCTAGGGGCGAAGCTGATGGAAAAAGTGATGTTGATATTGCTTTGGAGTTAGAGGATGATTCTATATATTTTGATGTATATGGTAGACTTTTGACTATTTTTGATGGTAATATAGATATTCTATTGGTTAGTGATTTACTTTCTCCAAAAACAAATATTGGGAAGTTAGTCAAGAAAAATTTTTTGAATGATAGAGAGGTTATTTATGAGAAGTCAATCTCTTGAAACTGATATAGCATATTTGAAGGATATGGTTTTATATCTTGATAAGGCTGTTGCTGTTTTGGATAAAGCAAGAAGATATAATTTACCTTTAGATGATGATATGGTAGTTGATTCTATCGCTATGAATTTAGGACAAGTAGGAGAACAGTTATCGTTAGGCAAATTATCAGAGGAAGTAAAACAGAAGTATTCAGATAGGATAAACTGGATTCAGATAAAAGGTTTTAGAAATTTTATTTATCATAATTATTCCAACTTAAATTTTAAAATTGTAGAAGGTATATTGAAGGAATCTGTTCCCAAAACGAAAGAATCTTTATACTCGATTATAATAGAATTAGAAGGTGAATCATAAACTAGAAAATATTATTTTTCAGAAAGACAAACTATAAAGACGTATGGAAGATTTGTTAGAAATCGACAAATTTTGTTCCTCAAAAAACGAATACTTTCATAAGAGAAATTCTTATTGATGAAGATTTAATATCTGTATTGGATGCATTGAAAGAGAAACAAGATAAGGTTCTTTATAATCGTGAAGAATTAAAGAAATATGATTTGGTCTTTTGTGATAGAAGGTATAAACTTTCTACAAATTATGGATTGAATAAATGCTTGAAAGTATTTTTATCCGAACTTGGGATAGGTAGTCAAACCATGATAGCAACAGCAGGAAGGCATATTTATGGTTCATATTTATTATCAAAAGGTGTTGATATATGGGCTGTTTCAAGATTACTAAGGCATAAAGATATACAACAAATTATTCAAACTTACGGACATACTCTAAAAGAGGGTTATTGATAAAAAGTATGATTTAGTAAGAGAATGAATGTTAGTAAAAGGATAAAATAATTTTGATCAATTCCATAATAAAAATAAGGACTTCCTTTGTTAGAATGTCCTTATTTTTATTATGGAATTGAACAAATGAGGTAAAGGTTCAGATCTATGAACTCAGAAAGTAAGTACAAAGCTTTAAACAGCTTTCAAAAAGATTTGGTGTGGATTTTTTGGGCTAAGGTATGTGACAAAAAGAATTGATTGTTATGAAATAGAGAGACTAAAAAATGGGGAAAATCTTTATTGTTCCCCTGAACTTGATATGTTGTAAAAGATTATTTCTGGTCTGTTAAATATATCAATAACAAAATTTAAACATGATAGTCTAATATCTAATCCATTTAAAGTGAATACGTTTATCAATCGTTTGAGTAAGAAAATCTCAAAAGAAGAAGGGATAGGTTTTCAAATGTAACCTATCTAGTCATTGCTTATATATAATTTGTATCTTTTGCTTTATTAATTTGTATTTAAAATTTAATCATGTTACAATTGAAATTGAAATCGAATAGAAAAGGAAAATGCAAACGTGGGTACACTATTAGCAACAAGATTAAAAAATAGACGAAAAGAATTAAAAATGTCTCAGCGAGAATTGGCTGAGGGGATATGTAAACAGGGGCAGATTAGTCGATTAGAGAATGGAGAATTTACTCCAGGAGCAGACTTTTTATATGCTCTGTCTAAGAAGTTAAAAGTTAGTATAGATTATTTTTTTAATGAGCAGATTGGAGAGGAGATTGATGAGTTATCAGAGTTTAAGAAGTTAGCCCAGACATTTATCACAAATCGAAATTATGAGTCTTTGAAATATATATATGAATTAGAGAGTGTAAAGGTACATCGCTTGTCTCTAGTAGATAAGTTTTATATGGAGTGGATAAAATCTCTTATAGATTTTTATCTCTATGGGCAAAAAGAGGAGGGTGTGGCAAGATTGGAGAAGGTACTGTCTCAGTTAAATGTAACTGACCTGATCTACCTTCAAGTTTCAAATACTCTATTTAATTTTTATTATGATATTGAAGATTTAGAGAGTTTTAATGAAATTCGAGAAAAGTTAGAGTATCAAGTAAATCAACTCAAGTTAAACACAATCGAAGAATTAAACCTTTCTATTAAATTTAATTATAATGTTTGTCGCTATCTATGGTTGCAGAATAATACTGAAGAGGCTATTACTAAAATCACAGATACGATAAAGCAATGTAAGACGTATAGAACAACATATCTTTTGGCTGATTTGTATGTATTGATGGGAAATGTCAGTAAGAATTTTTCTTCTAAAGTTGCAGTAAAAGAGTACTTTGAAACGGCTTATTTCCTGTATAAGCTTGAGGGCAATATGTCAATGGCTCTTAAAATCGAGCATTATATTGCAGATATAACAGAATAGTAAAGACGATGTTCAATTAAGCATCGTTTTTTTAATCCAGAAAGATACAAATATGTATTTAATAAAAATAAATAAAAAACATTATTAAAATTCTTGACATTATTATATTGAAGTGCTAAAATGAGTACAAGAAAATATTAGGCTTTTTGTCCATAAAACATCTACAGAAACTTACTATAGACTGAGTGAATGTAAAGAGACTTCAGCCTTTGAAGAATTGAGAGGTAAAATTAATGAATGAATTAGAAGTTAGATTTGAACTCAACGATGAGAAAGATTATAATAATGCTATTTCATATTTAGAAAAATCTTATAAATTTAAGAATGAAAATAAGCAAGTTGATGAATATTTTAAAACAAAAGGAAGAGAATTTGAAAATGATGAGGTAGGTAGCTTTATCTACAGAATTCGTCAAGAAGATGATAATAGAGCAAGTATTTTCACAAGAAAAGATACGATAAAACAAGGAATGTGGAGTGAAAGTGAAATAGAGTTAGAATCTGAAAAATTAGAATTTGTAAGAAATATCTTGCAAGATGGATTTTCAAATATTTTCACAATAAGTAAACATAGAAAGACTTATCATGATGAATTAGAAAATAAAACGATTAATCTAGATAAGATTGATGGTCTTGGGTTTTATCTTGAGATAGAGATTTTAGGAGATTTTTCAAAAGAAGATTATAGTAATTTTTATGATAAAATGTGCGGAGAGTTCTCGTTTTTAAATTCAAAAATAGAAACAAAGGGCTATGTCCAATTAATGAGAGAAAAAAATGGACGTAATTGAAATTATCAAATAGTCTTGTTGGGATTGTTTACTCAATTACTGGATTTGGAAGTTTGATAGCAGTAACCTTTCTTTCTACTTTTTTGAATAAGAAGGATCCTTTAGGGATAGTGGTAAGTGATACTAAAGCCTCTTTGAGAGGCAAGTGACGAGTCAAGAGAAATAAGGCTTGAACAACGTGAAAGCCAGCGTCTTTAGGCGCTGGCTGGTAGTTTGGGCTTATAGCCCTGGGACAAACCACCCGTTTGACGGGTGGTCATGATTATTATGAAATAGATGGTACTTGTTATCTTGATTTTAGAGTATCTGGCGAGGATGTATATTTCATTGAGTTAGTAACTATGTATGGTTTAAGTGAAAATAGTGCGGTACCAACTCTTGCAAAGAGGTTTGGAATAAGCTTTACAGATTTAATAAAAAATGCTATTTATCGTGGTTTAGAAAGAAGGAAAGGGAGTCATGAATATTAACAAGAAAACGTTTTATACAATAACTTTTGGTGAATTCATATCAAATATTGGAGATAGATTTCAAAAAATTGCTTTTCCTATTTTAATTTACCAAGAATTTCATTCGTCATTTGCAATGGGAGGAATGGTAATTATTGAATTGTTACCTCAACTCTTATTAGGATTTGTTATGGGCTATTTATTAGATAATTTTAATAAGAAAAAGATACTATTATGGTCTACATTAATACCTGCATTATTATGTAGTGTAATACCGATATTATCTAAATATTCAGTTTCTATATTTTTTTACTATGTTATTGCATTTTTGATTCCTTTATTTTCGACACTTTTTCAAACAGGATTTTCAGTAATTACCCCGGCATTATTTGAGAAGGAAGAATTGCAAAAATATAATTCGCAGTTTCAAGGTGTACGAACTATTTCAAAATTAGTTTCTCCTGCTTTGGCAGGGTTATTAATGTTAAAGTTTAATATTAACAGCATTTTTTTTATAAATAGTGCTTCGTTCTTGTTGTTATTTTTTTCAATATTAATTTCATATATTCCAAATCAAGGAAATAAGGAGAATGGAAATGATGATATAAAAGAAATGTTTGCAGGTTTTAAAGAGAATTTTACAAATATTAAATTGAGGGTTTCTTTACTCTTTACTATTGTTGTGAATATCGCTATGCTAGGCTTTAATGCAACAATTATTTATTATTTACAGGATCAATTAAAGTTATCAAATAGTCTTGTTGGAATTGTATACTCAATTGCTGGATTTGGTAGTTTGATAGCAGTAACTCTTCTTTCTACTTTTTTGAATAAGAAGGATACCTTTATTTTAATGAATATATCAATGGCAACGATCCCACTTGTCATTATGGCAAGCGGAATAGTAGAAAATTGGATATTTTTTGGAATTTGTTATTCAATTTTGAGTGGACTAATTACAATAGCTTCTGTCTCGATTACAACAATACAGCAACAAGAAAGTACTGAGTATAATATTGGTAAAATACTTTCTAGTTCTTTTGTAATAGCTACCATTTTTGCTCCTTTTGGAGGGATACTAGCTGCTTATTTTAATTGGCTTTTAAATCCGAGATTAAGTCTAGTTATTTTGGGATTACTAAGTAGTTTATTGGTTATTCTTATAAAGAGTTATGAAAAAAAGCTAACTAAGAAAAGAACTGCAATATTTATAAAGGAAGATTAGTGGGTTAATTATCATTAGAAAAAATAATATTAATTCGTAGTAAAATAAAAAATTGAAAAAGTTTTTACATAATGTACTACCTTTTTCAGATTTAATAATTATTAAGGGGATAGAACTAGAAAACAAAAATACTGAATTTTAAACTGCACCCCAAAAGTAAGATTTTTCTGTCTAACTTTTGGGGTCAGTACAGTATCTCTAATTTCTGGAGTGCTTTTTCTATATTCATATTATTTTACAGTACCCATGTACGGATGGCATGGGCAACGCCAGATTCGTCATTTGTTTTGGTGATGTATTTGGCGATTTTTTTGATTTCTGGATTTCCGTTTTCCATGACTACAGGGTTGCCAACGACTTCCAGCATGGCACGGTCATTTTCTTCGTCACCGATAGCCATGGTTTGATCTTTGGTCAATCCGAGTTTTTCAGCTAGGTGAGTGATGGCTGAACCTTTGTCCACATTCTTTTTAAGGAGTTCGAGGTAGAAAGGAGCAGATTTGTTGATGGAGTAGCGTTCGTAAAATTCTGCTGGGATTTTTTCAATCGCAGCATCGAGGATTTCTGGTTCATCGATGAACATACACTTGACGATTTCCTTGTCAGCCATTTCTTCAGGTGTGCGGTAGAAAATAGGCATGCTGACGAGGGTTGATTCGTGAACTGTGTATTTTCCGATATTGCGATTGGCAGTGTAGATTCCATCCTTAGTAATGGCGTGCATGTGGACACCGAGTTTGCGACTGAGAAATTCCATATCCAGATAATCCTCATAAGTCAAGGATTCGCTGGTAATCTCATGTCCTGTAGCGGTTTCTTGGACAAGGGCACCATTGAAGGTCACAACATAGTCACCCTCGTCTCTCAACTGCAAGTCGTCTAGAAGTTTGGCAACGCCAGCGATAGGGCGGCCAGTTGCAATGACGACTTTGACACCAGCTTCTTTGGCATCTTGGATGGCAGAAAAGACTTCAGGAGTGATTTCCTTTTGGCTGTTGACTAGGGTTCCGTCAATATCGACGGCGATTAGTTTAATACTCATAAAATTCCTCTTCTAGTTTTTATTTGGGGTAAAATGATCGTTCTCAATCAAGTGTAAAAATTGCTGGGTAATGCTTGCGAAGATACTGTTTTGATCCAACATTTCTTTTGGGAAATAGAAACGATTATCTCCGTGACGACTACCAGCAAGGGATTGGACGATAGGAGACAGGCTAGAGAGTTCGGCTAGTTCTCCATTTTTCTGTAGAATCTCAATCTGTGTCCGTGGATTTTCAGATTCGGGACGATAGATATCATAAGGGAGGTCGAAGTTCTTATGAATGGCAGTATAGTAGTCGGGATCAAAGCCAATGTCCTCAACCAATTTTCTCATGCTAGCGAGTTGGTCTTGGTCTTCTTGTGAAAAAGTAATGGATTTAAAGACTTTGCGGTTGACAAAGCGTTGCGACAGGTCTGCGAGAATCTTGTCAGGACTGGTCATCCAGAGCTGGAAGTAGGTATTCATCACACCATCATCTAGAGCTAGATAGTCAAACAAGGTCACATTTTTTTCAAAGAAAGGCAGGAGATGTGGAGAAGTTCGTGCAAAGAAGTCCTTATCCTCAGAGTAGAGTTCCTTGGCGCGCTTGAGGAGATTCTGTAGGAGAACTTCCATTGCGCGTGTTGCTGGGTGGAAATAAACCTGCATGTACATCTGGTAGCGACTGAGGACATAGTCTTCGATGGCATGCATGCCATTGCGCTGAAAGGCGATACCATTTTCGACAGGACGAATGACTCGGAGGATGCGAGTCAGGTCAAATTCTCCATAGGAAGCACCTGTAAAATAGGAGTCGCGCAAGAGATAGTCCATGCGGTCCGCATCAATCTGACTAGAAATGAGTTGCACGACCTGCTTATTAGGATAGGTATGGTCAATGACACTGGCCACCTTTTCTGGGAAATCAGGTGCCACTTGTAGCAGGACTTGGTGAATCTCCGTTTCAGGACTCTGAATAATCTCCTGAGTAATGGCTTCATGGTCTGTATCAAAGAGATGTTCAAAAGTATGGGAGTAGGCACCATGTCCAAGGTCATGTAGGAGAGCAGCGGTCATGGTCAAGAGAGACTCGGAAGGATTCCATTCTTCAGGATATTTTTCTTCAAAAATCTCTGTGATGCGACGAGCAATCTCATAGACTCCAAGACAATGGGAGAAGCGACTGTGTTCTCCACCGTGGAAGGTATAACTGGAAGTTCCCAGTTGTTTGATTCGGCGCAAGCGTTGAAATTCTTTTGTATTGATCAAGTCATAGATGATTTGATTATTGACATGGATGTAGTTGTGAACAGGGTCACGGAATACTTTTTCGTTCATATGACCATTATAGCAAAAAGCTAGAGTTTTTGGTAAAATAGTAGGACAAGAGACAAGAAAGAGGACCTGATGTGAAGATTCGGATGCGAAATACGATTCAGTTTGATGAGCAGTTGGAAGTGATTGATCAGCTTTATGACGTGGAAGTGCATGAAAAAGGAGATTATAGCTACCTGCTTTTCTATAATGAGGAAAAGGAAAAAGTGGTTATTAAATTCCATGGTCAAGAACTGGTGATGAGCCGTTTTTCCAATCCCAAGACCATTATGCGCTTTCTAAAGGATAGTGATAGTTTAGCCTACATTCCCACACCTATGGGCATGCAGGAGTTTATCATCCAAACGAGCCATTATCAAGTTGATAGGCAAAAGATTGAGCTAGACTATCAACTGCAAAATCAAGAGGGACATCTCTTTGCCAGCTATCAATTGGAAATTACTTGGGGCTAGGCTCATGTCTTTTTCAAATTTAGCTATCTATCTTCTCGGATTGGCTTCCTAATGTGGTAGATTAGGCTATTTTTTGGTATAATAAAAGTTATGGAAATTGAAAAAACCAATCGTATGAATGCGCTCTTTGAATTTTATGCGGCGCTTTTGACAGATAAGCAAATGAATTATATCGAGCTCTACTACGCTGATGATTACAGCCTTGCTGAGATTGCCGAGGAGTTTGGTGTCAGTCGTCAGGCTGTCTATGATAATATCAAGCGGACAGAAAAGATTCTGGAAGATTATGAGATGAAATTGCACATGTACTCGGACTACATTGTCCGCAGTCAGATTTTTGACCAGATTTTGGAGCAGTATCCCAAGGATGACTTTCTGCATGAGCAGATAGAAATTTTAACAAGCATTGATAATAGAGAATAAGAGGAAGAAAAATGGCATTTGAAAGTTTAACAGAACGTTTGCAAAACGTCTTTAAAAATCTACGTAAAAAAGGAAAAATCTCTGAATCTGATGTCCAAGAGGCAACCAAAGAAATTCGCTTGGCCTTGCTTGAGGCCGACGTTGCCTTGCCTGTTGTAAAGGACTTTATCAAGAAAGTTCGTGAGCGTGCAGTCGGGCATGAGGTCATTGATACCCTTAATCCTGCTCAACAGATTATTAAAATTGTAGATGAGGAACTGACAGCTGTTTTAGGTTCTGATACGGCAGAAATTATCAAGTCACCTAAGATTCCTACCATCATCATGATGGTTGGTTTGCAGGGGGCTGGTAAAACAACCTTTGCAGGTAAATTGGCTAACAAACTCAAGAAAGAAGAAAATGCCCGTCCCTTGATGATTGCGGCGGATATTTATCGTCCAGCTGCTATTGATCAGCTGAAGACACTGGGTCAACAGATTGATGTGCCTGTCTTCGCTCTTGGAACAGAGGTTCCAGCTGTGGAGATTGTTCGTCAAGGTTTGGAACAAGCCCAAGTTAATCATAATGACTATGTCTTGATTGATACGGCAGGTCGTTTGCAGATTGATGAGCTTTTGATGAATGAGCTTCGTGACGTGAAAGCACTAGCTCAACCAAACGAAATTCTGCTCGTCGTTGATGCCATGATTGGTCAAGAAGCAGCCAATGTTGCGCGTGAGTTCAATGCTCAGTTGGAAGTGACTGGGGTCATCCTTACCAAGATTGATGGTGATACTCGTGGTGGTGCTGCTCTATCTGTTCGTCACATTACTGGAAAACCAATCAAGTTTACTGGTACAGGTGAAAAGATTACGGACATTGAAACCTTCCACCCAGACCGCATGTCTAGCCGTATCCTTGGCATGGGGGATATGCTTACGTTGATTGAGAAAGCTTCTCAGGAATACGATGAGCAAAAAGCCCTTGAAATGGCTGAGAAGATGCGCGAAAACACCTTTGATTTCAATGATTTCATTGATCAGTTGGATCAGGTGCAAAACATGGGGCCAATGGAAGACTTGCTCAAGATGATTCCAGGTATGGCTAACAATCCAGCCCTTCAAAACATGAAGGTAGATGAGCGTCAGATTGCGCGCAAACGTGCTATTGTGTCTTCAATGACACCTGAAGAACGTGAAAATCCAGATTTGTTAAATCCAAGCCGTCGCCGTCGTATCGCTGCTGGTTCTGGAAATACCTTTGTCGAAGTTAATAAATTCATCAAAGACTTTAACCAAGCTAAACAGCTCATGCAGGGTGTCATGTCTGGTGATATGAACAAGATGATGAAGCAGATGGGAATCAATCCAAACAACCTTCCAAAAAATATGCCAAATATGGGAGGAATGGATATGTCTGCCCTTGAAGGAATGATGGGACAAGGCGGTATGCCTGACCTTTCAGCTCTCGGAGGAGCAGGAATGCCAGATATGAGTCAGATGTTTGGTGGCGGACTCAAAGGTAAAATCGGTGAATTTGCCATGAAACAATCCATGAAACGCATGGCGAATAAAATGAAAAAAGCGAAGAAGAAACGCAAGTAAGACAAGGGATTGATGCAAATCTCATTTGATGAGAAAATGAAGTAAAAATTTCTATGATAAAACGTATAGTATCAAGTTTTTAGAATACCTGATATTATACGTTTTTTGATTTTAACAATTTACAGATATTTGTATTATAGTGTACGAAAAAATCCACTCAGTTGTCTGAGCGGATTTGGTGTTTAGACTCTTAGTCTTTATTTTCATATGGCAAGATTAAGTTCAAGATGATTCCTGTCATGGCTGATAGGGCAGTTCCTGAAAGGGTAACTGGACCGAGTTTAAGGATAGCTCCTCCAAGTCCAAGTACCAACATAGCACTTGCGATGATTAGGTTACGCATTTGACTGAAGTCTACACGTTCTTTGATCAAGACTTTCAAACCATTACTTGCGATAACTCCGTAGAGAAGGATTGACATACCACCAAGTACAGCATTTGGAATGGTTGAAATCAAGGCAGTGAATTTACCAAGGAAGCTAAGGGCAATCGCGATGAAGGCAGCGTTACGGATAACTGAGACAGAAGCGATACGAGTCATACCGATAACTCCTGTATTTTCTCCATAAGTTGTATTGGCTGGTCCACCAAGGAAGGCAGAAACTGAAGTTGCGATACCGTCACCAAGAAGAGTACGGTGAAGACCTGGTTCTTTCAAGAATTGACGGCCACAGATTTGACCCAAAACAGTATGATCTCCGATATGTTCAGAAATTGTTACGATAGCGATTGGCAAGATAGCGATGGTTTCTGGACCAAAGTAAAGATTGTATTCTTTAAAGGTACCACCTGTGCTAAATGGCAAGTAGAAACCAGGAATTTCAAACCAGTTAGCTTTAAGAACTGGTGTAAAGTCAACCAAGCCAAGAGTTAGTGCGAAGAGGTAACCACCGATAATGGCAAATAGGAATGGAATGATTCGTAGGAAGCCTTTTCCCTTTGTATTGATAAAGGCAGCAATCAAGAAAGTAACAACTGCTACAAGAGCATTTTTCCAATTTCCGTCAGCTACAAGACCAGCGTTAGTAACTGCTGAGCCTGCAAGTCCAAGACCGATAACGATAATCATAGGTCCGATGATGATTGGTGGCAAGAGTTTATCAATCCATTTTGTACCTGCAAAACGAACACCAGCAGCCACAAGGACATAGACCAAACCAGTCAAGATAACCCCTGTTTGAGCAGCAGACACATCACCACCCATTTCTTTCATAGCAAGTGACATTGCTGTGATAAAGGCAAATGAAGAACCTAGATAAACGGGAACTTTAAAACCAGTTGAAATCATGTAGATGAGTGTTCCTACACCTGAAGCAAAAAGGGCAACAGATACAGGCATTCCCAAAATCAATGGTACCAAGATGGTCGCACCAAACATGGCGAAAACGTGTTGGAAACTAAGGAGAATTCCTTTTCCAGTCGAAGGACGTTGGTCAACGTCTAGTAACAAATCAACAGTTGATTCTTGTTTCATATAAACCTCACTTTTGGGCATCAAAAAAGAGCCCATTATTTTACAGCAATAGGCCCTCAGAGTAAGACTTCTTTAAAATTTAGACTTTAAAGAGTTTCAAATATTTCTGCGTCTTCGTCACCTCACGGGATGACATTAAAAACCTTTGCTTAGGATAGTATAGCAGAAAAAAATGATTTTGTAAATCATTTTTTCCCGAGCCTAGAAATAAAAAAGCGAGGTTGACTTTGTAAATATTTTTTTACTAAAAAGATTAAAGCGGGCGTTTATTGGGCATGCCAGCCTTACGTGGATATTTATTTGGTGTTTCCTTTTTCTTTTCTACCACTGTGATGTAGCGCGGATCTCCATTAGGTAGAGCGTAGCTGAGATTGTCTTCGACCTTACTAAAAAGGAGGTTGAGGGCATTCTTAGCTTCTAATAATTCCTCAGGCGCATTGCTGGCCTTGAGCGCCAATAGTTTTCCGCCAACTTGCAGGTAAGGAATTGTCAATTCAGATAAAACCTGCATGCGGGCAACCGCACGAGCTGTTACAAAATCATATTGAGCACGGAAGTTCTTATCTTGTGCTAAGTCTTCTGCACGTCCATGGTAGAAATGAACACCATTCAAATCCAGCTCCTGAGCCAACAGTTGGAGGAAGTTGATGCGCTTGTTGAGAGAATCAATGATAGTCACATCTAGCTGAGGATAGAGAATTTTCATTGGTAGACTAGGAAATCCTGCCCCAGCCCCGATATCAAGCAGTTTGATAGTTTCATTGGGAATCAAGCCTTGCAGAATAGGTGCAATCGAATCATAAAAATGTTTGAGATAAACTTCTTCTTTATCTGTAATAGCCGTCAAATTAATCTTTTCATTCCACTCGACCAAGAGTTCAAAATAACGTTCAAATTGTTTTTTTTGCTGGTCCGAAAGTGGAAGATTTTGCTCGGCAAGCAAGTTGTAAAATGTTTCTGGTTTCATAGTTATTTCCTTCTTTAGTATCATCTTATTTTACCACAATCATTAAAAATTTGATATACTGGTACTAATCTAAAAGTAGAAAGGACTTATATAATGACTTGGATTATTCTTGGAGTTATCGCTCTTGTTGTTATTTTTGTGATTGTTAGCTATAACGGTTTGGTTAAAAATCGTATGCAAACAAAGGAGGCTTGGAGCCAGATTGATGTTCAGTTGAAACGTCGAAATGACCTCTTGCCAAACTTGATTGAGACTGTAAAAGGTTATGCCAAATATGAAGGTTCTACCCTTGAAAAGGTGGCAGAGCTACGTAACCAAGTGGCGGCAGCGACTTCACCAGCAGAAGCTATGAAAGCTAGTGATGCCCTTACTCGTCAGGTTTCAGGTATTTTTGCAGTTGCAGAAAGCTATCCAGATTTGAAAGCTAGTGCCAACTTTGTTAAATTGCAAGAGGAGTTGACAAACACAGAAAATAAAATTTCATACTCTCGTCAACTCTATAACAGTGTTGTCAGCAACTACAATGTAAAATTAGAAACTTTCCCAAGCAATATTATCGCTGGAATGTTTGGATTTAAAGCAGCAGATTTCCTTCAAACACCAGAAGAGGAAAAGGTAGTTCCTAAAGTTGATTTTAGCGGTTTAGGTGACTAAGATGTTGTTTGATCAAATTGCAAGCAATAAACGAAAAACCTGGATTTTGTTGCTGGTATTTTTCCTACTCTTAGCTCTGGTTGGCTATGTGGTTGGTTATCTCTTTATGCGGTCTGGGCTTGGTGGTTTGGTTATCGCACTGATTATCGGCTTTATCTATGCCTTGTCCATGATTTTTCAATCGACAGAGATTGTCATGTCCATGAATGGCGCGCGTGAGGTTGATGAGCAAACGGCACCAGACCTCTACCATGTAGTGGAAGATATGGCTATGGTCGCTCAGATTCCTATGCCCCGTGTTTTCATCATTGATGATCCAGCCTTAAATGCCTTTGCGACAGGTTCTAACCCTCAAAACGCAGCGGTTGCTGCGACGTCAGGTCTATTAGCTATCATGAATCGTGAGGAGCTAGAAGCTGTTATGGGACATGAAGTCAGTCATATTCGTAATTACGATATCCGTATTTCGACTATTGCTGTTGCCCTTGCTAGTGCTATCACCATGCTTTCTAGTATGGCTGGTCGTATGATGTGGTGGGGTGGCGCAGGTCGCAGACGAAGTGACGATGACAGAGAAGGAAATGGTTTAGAAATCATTATGCTCGTGGTTTCCCTACTAGCTATCGTGCTGGCCCCTCTTGCTGCAACCTTGGTGCAACTAGCTATTTCTCGTCAGAGGGAATTCCTAGCTGATGCTTCTAGTGTTGAGTTGACGCGCAATCCTCAAGGAATGATAAATGCTCTAGGTAAGTTGGATAATAGTAAACCGATGAGTCGTCCTGTAGATGATGCCAGCAGTGCACTTTATATCAATGATCCCAAGAAAGGGGGAGGGTTCCAAAAACTCTTTTATACCCACCCACCTATCTCAGAGCGGATTGAACGTTTGAAACAGATGTAAAATGAAGGCTGGGAAAAAGCCTTTAAAATCTGAAAAACGCATAATATCAGGTGTGCAAAAAAACTTGATATGATGCGTTTTATTATGGGAAGATTTACTTCCTTTTCTCATAAAATTGTGTTTTTGTCCTACCTATCTGCTATGTTGCAAATTTATACATCTTCTAAATTAACTAGCTCCAAACCATGTTCTGTCAAGCGATAGATAGTCGAGCAGACCTCTTTTAAGAAACGACGGTCATGCGAAACAGTGATGATACCGCCTGGATAGGTGGCAAAGAGTTTTCTAATTTGGGGTTGAGAAGTGGGAGAAAAGTTTCGTGTGGGTTCATCCAGAAGAAGAAAGTTTGGTTTGCGCAAGACTAAATCCAAAAGCAGGAGTTTTCCCTGTTGTCCGCCAGATAAGGAGCGAATTTGATGCTGCATTTCTGGATAACTGAAATTGAGACTGGCTAAGTGAGATTGGATTTTCTGTAGTTCCTCTTTTTCTCCAGTTTTGCTGAGGTAGGCTATTGGTGATAGCTCCAATTGCAGTTTCTTGTGGTAATCTTGTGGCATAAAACCAAGTGAAATCTCTCTTTTATCATTCAGAAGTTGCTGCAATTTGGCTAACAGAGTTGATTTCCCAACACCATTTGGCCCGATAATACCGATTTTTTCTTGCCCACGGACAGTTAGTTGTAGTTTTTGAACCAAAACTCGGTCGCCAATGGCCAAATTTTCCTTTTCCAGTTGGATTAAGACTTTAGATGCCGGTAATGACTGTATATACGAGAAGAAAAGTTGAATGTGTTCTTCTTCAAGTGGTTTTTGGGTCATGGACTGAGCTGTCTTTTCAAAGCGTTTTTCTTGAGAGAGAACATTTTTCATTTTTTTAGCCAATAGGCGACCAGCAGTACTGTCTTTGGTAGCTCGAAGAGCAGTTTCTACATTTTGTTTAACTCGGCGATGCTTTTCCATGGTTTTGTCATAGGCTCTCTGGTCGTTAGCAGCTTGCTGACTTTGTTTGGCAAAATTAGCCTTTATCTGCTCACTATAGCGATCATAGTCTAAATGCTCTACTAGTGTTTCCGCTTCTTTACGGTGCTTGACCAGTCGCAAGTGGACAATAGTATCAGCCGTTTGAGACAGAAAGTCCTCATCATGGGAGATGAAAATAACAGTTTGCCTAATCTTTTGAATTTGATTTTTTAACCAATCAACCGTCTCAAGGTCTAGGTCGTTTGAAGGTTCATCTAAAAATAGAATCTCAAAGGGTTTGGCTAACTCATGGATGAGCTGAATTTTCAAAGCTTCACCACCCGATAGGCTCCCGATATCTTGGTCACTAGCAAAGCGATTGCTATCAAAATGCAATTCCTCAGCTAAACGATAGAGGACACTGTAATCTAAATCAATAGTATCTAAAAAGAAGTAGTCGTGTAAAGTTTTCTTTTTCAGGTCCTCGGGGAGTTTTTGAGGAATGTAGGCTATTGATTGATAATCAGATTGAATGTCTCCCCTGATAGTAAAATCAGGCAAAGCTTCCCCCATTAAAGTTTTAAGCAAGGTTGATTTGCCATTTCCTTCCTCTCCAATAATAGCTACCTTTTCCCCACCCTGGATGCTCATGTTTAAGTCAGAGACAAGGTCTCGTAAATCTTTGTTTTGTGTGATGGTCAGATGATTGATTTTTATCATATGCTTGCCCTTTCTAGAATATCAATAGTGCATAGCAAAAAGCTCTACTTTACCTAGTAGAGCCCAAAGTCACTGTCAAAACTCTATTATCCTCGTTGAAAAACTCGTCAAACTAGCTTGGAGTTGCCTAACCCAACCCAAGAGGAGCATAGCTTTCTAGTTTTTTGATTTTCAATGGGGACAAGATACTAGAAAATCTAGTATGAAAAGAGCCACAAAAAGAGACAAAAACAAGATCTACTAAATAAAGGTTCTTTATTTGATAGACTTAGTTGTTCATGTCTCCCTTACCTCCGAGTATTAGTATCTTTATCGTATAACTTTCAGGAAATTTTGTCAACAGAAAACTGGAAATTCTATGCTCTAAAATCCGTGTGGTAAGCATTAGTAATGAATTCTTTGTCTTCCATGTGAGCATCCTCCTTGCTATCACGTATTCTTGCCTATAGTATAGCACCAAAAAATATAGTGATAAATATATTAAAAAATCGAATGTTAATTACAAAGTTTGGTGGGCTGATTTGTAGCCTTTTCATGGTATAATCAAGAGAGTAAATCTTTATGGAGGAAGTATGAAATTAAATATTCAAGAAATTCGTAAGCAGTCTGAAGGCTTGCATTTTGAACAAACATTAGACCTAGCCGCAGACCTGCGTGCACGCAATCAAGAAATTTTAGATGTGAAAGATATCCTTGCAGTTGGGAAAGTACAGTACGAAGACCGTATGTATTTCTTAGATTATCAACTATCTTATACCATTGTTCTTGCTTCAAGTCGCAGTATGGAACCAGTTGAGCTAGTTGAATCTTATCCAGTAACAGAAGTTTTCATGGAAGGCGCAACTAACCAACTAGATCAGGAAGTTTTAGATGATGATTTGGTCTTGCCTATCGAAAATGGGGAACTGGACCTTGCTGAGAGCGTGTCAGACAATATCCTACTAAACATTCCTATCAAGGTCTTGACGGCTGAAGAAGAAGCTGGTCAAGGATTTGTTTCAGGAAATGACTGGCAAATCATGACAGAGGAAGAATACCAAGCTCAACAGGCAGTTAAGAAAGAAGAAAACAGTCCTTTTGCTGGCTTACAAGGACTATTTGATGGAGACGAATAATGGTCTTGTCAAAAAAACGAGCACGAAAGGTGCTAGAAGAAATCATTGCTCTGTTTCCAGATGCCAAGCCCAGTCTTGATTTTACCAATCATTTTGAACTCTTGGTTGCGGTCATGTTGTCAGCCCAGACGACGGATGCAGCGGTAAACAAGGCCACACCAGGTCTCTTTACCGCCTTTCCAACGCCACAAGCCATGTCTGTGGCGACTGAGAGTGAGATTGCCTCACACATTTCTCGCCTGGGACTGTATCGAAATAAGGCTAAATTCCTAAAAAAATGTGCCCAACAGTTACTAGACGATTTTGATGGTCAAGTCCCTCAAACACGAGAGGAATTAGAGAGTTTGGCAGGTGTTGGTCGAAAGACAGCCAATGTTGTCATGAGTGTAGGATTTGGGATTCCAGCTTTTGCAGTGGATACTCATGTGGAGCGTATTTGCAAACACCACGATATTGTCAAAAAATCAGCGACACCGCTTGAGGTGGAAAAGCGGGTCATGGATATCTTGCCGCCTGAGCAGTGGTTAGCAGCCCATCAGGCCATGATTTATTTTGGAAGAGCCATTTGTCATCCTAAAAATCCAGAGTGTGACCAGTACCCACAGTTATATGATTTTAGCAATTTATAAGATGGGGTTTCAAAAGTTTTTGCTTGATTTTAAGCATGCTTTGTGCTATAGTAATTGGTAACTAAATATTCCTTTAAACCTGTCCCGTGAGGCAGGCAAGGAGAACGATTAAGTAGTAGGGTGAAGTCTATACTGTTTGCAGTAGGGCTTACTTAGCTATACATTTCAAGTCTCCTTGTTTAAGGAGACTTTTCTTTTTGGAGGTTTGTCATGAAGACAAAAGAAGTTGTAGATGAATTGACCGTCAAACGAGCGATTACGCGTATTACTTATGAGATTATCGAACGCAACAAAGATTTGAATAAAATCGTCTTGGCTGGTATTAAAACTCGCGGTGTCTTTATCGCCCACCGAATCCAAGAACGTTTGGAACAGCTAGAAAATCTTTCAGTTCCTGTTGTGGAATTGGATACCAAACCTTTCCGTGATGATGTTAAAAGTGGAGAAGATACTTCTTTGGTTTCTGTTGATGTGACAGACCGTGAAGTTATCTTGGTGGACGATGTGCTTTATACAGGCCGTACCATCCGTGCTGCTATTGATAATATTGTCGGTCATGGTCGTCCTGCGCGCGTGAGTTTAGCAGTTCTAGTCGATCGAGGACATAGAGAATTGCCAATCCGTCCAGATTACGTTGGAAAAAATATCCCAACTAGTCGTTCTGAAGAAATCATCGTAGAGATGGCAGAACTTGATGGCCAAGACAGAGTTCTGATTACTGAAGAAGCTTAGAAAGCTAAAGGAGTAGCCATGTCAGAAAATCAACAAGCATTGAACCATGTGGTATCCATGGAAGACCTCACTGTTGATCAAGTGATGAAATTGATCAAGCGAGGAATTGAGTTTAAAAACGGAGCTCAGCTTCCCTACGAGGACCATCCGATTGTTTCCAATCTTTTCTTTGAGGATTCTACACGGACGCATAAGTCCTTTGAAGTGGCAGAGATTAAACTGGGATTGGAACGACTTGACTTTGATGTGAAGACTAGTTCGGTTAATAAAGGTGAAACACTTTATGATACTATTTTGACTCTGTCTGCTTTAGGAGTGGATGTCTGTGTGATTCGCCACCCTGAGGTCGATTATTACAGAGATTTGATTGCAAGTCCCACGATTACGACTTCCATTATCAATGGTGGAGATGGTTCGGGACAACATCCTAGCCAGAGCTTGCTTGATTTGATGACTATTTATGAGGAATTTGGCCACTTTGAGGGTCTCAAGGTTGCGATTGCAGGTGACTTGGATCATTCACGTGTTGCCAAATCCAATATGCAGATTTTGAAACGCTTGGGAGCTGAACTCTTTTTCGCTGGACCTGAGAAATGGAGAAGTCAAGAGTTTGCAGACTATGGACAGTTTGTAACTATTGATGAAATCATTGATCAGGTGGATGTCATGATGTTTCTCCGTGTGCAACATGAACGCCATGATAGTGGAGCTGTATTTTCAAAAGAAGACTACCATGCCCAACATGGCTTGACTCAAGAACGTTATGACCGTTTGAAAGAAACAGCAATTCTCATGCACCCAGCTCCAGTCAATCGTGATGTGGAAATCGCAGATCACTTGGTTGAAGCACCAAAATCACGGATTGTCCAACAAATGACCAATGGTGTCTTTGTTCGAATGGCAATCTTAGAATCCGTACTGGCGAGTAGAAACGCCAACTAAAACACAAGACGTTAAAAGACGCCAGTGAGCGTCCACGAGAGGTGAAAATATGACAAAAAGACTTCTAGTATTAGAAGATGGCACAGTTTTTGAAGGCAAGGCCTTCGGAGCAGATATTGATGTAACAGGCGAAATCGTCTTTAATACAGGCATGACCGGCTACCAAGAATCCATTACAGACCAGTCTTATAATGGACAAATCTTGACCTTTACTTATCCTTTGGTAGGAAATTATGGAATTAACCGTGATGATTATGAATCTATTATTCCAACTTGTAAGGGAGTCGTTGTTTTTGAAGAAGCACGTAGAGCAAGCAATTGGCGCAACCAAATGACGCTAGATGAATTTTTGAAAGCCAAGAAAATTCCGGGTATTTCAGGGATTGATACGCGTGCCCTTACCAAGATTATCCGTAAGCATGGTACCATGCGTGCAACCTTGACCCATGTTGGGGATAGCATGGACCATGTGACGGACCAGCTCCAAGCAACAGTCTTGCCGACAGACAATATCAAGCAGGTTTCTACTAAAACATCCTATCCAGCTCCAGGAGTTGGTTTGAGCGTGGTGTTAGTGGACTTTGGCCTCAAGCACTCAATCCTACGTGAACTTTCTAAACGTAACTGTAACGTAACGGTTGTTCCGTATTCGACAACGGCTGAAGAAATTCTCCATCTCAATCCTGACGGAGTGATGTTGTCAAACGGTCCAGGTAACCCAGAAGACGTTCCACAGGCACTCGATATGATTCGCGGTGTGCAAGGGAAAATTCCAATCTTTGGTATTTGTATGGGGCACCAACTCTTCGCAATGGCAAACGGGGCTAAGACTTACAAGATGAAGTTTGGTCACCGTGGCTTTAACCATGCAGTACGTGAAATCGCAACAGGACGTGTGGATTTTACAAGTCAGAACCATGGTTATGCAGTTAGCCGTGAAGATTTGCCAGAGCACTTGATCATTACCCACGAAGAAATCAATGACAAGTCAGTTGAAGGTGTGCGTCACAGATACCAACCTGCTTTCTCTGTTCAATATCACCCAGACGCAGCCCCTGGTCCACACGACGCTAGCTACCTATTTGACGAGTTTATCGAGATGATGGAAGCTTTTAAACAATCAAACTAAGAACGAGTAAAAGCTCGTCGGAGAATTTATGTAACTGAACACGGACGGAAAGCTCGGAATTTAGAGAAACCAACTGAGATTGTCAATCCTTCCTTAGTTTCTTAAAATTCAATCGCTCTCTATTCGTCCTTTGTATCCTATTTAATGGCAACCCGAGAGTTGCTGAATAGAAAGACAGGTCGTTTCTTTTAGTCGCTATCAGGCGAACTAAAAACTCCCTGCACTAGATTTTTTACCGAAAAATATCGTTTCGCTAAAAAATCGTCGGAGAATTTATTTAATGGCAACCTGAGAGTTGCCGAATAGAAAGGAGAAGGGTGCTCCGTATTTGCTGAATTGAATACGGGCTACGGACGGTGCTAAAAAGATAGTTATTCCTAGAACTGACAGTTCTTCGTCATAACTCCTATTTTAGCTTTGTCCGCTTGACGCCCTTAATATCTTATATATGCCTAAACGTACTGATATTCAAAAAATTATGGTGATTGGTTCTGGTCCGATTATTATTGGTCAGGCTGCTGAGTTTGACTATGCTGGGACCCAGGCTTGCTTGTCGTTGAAAGAGGAAGGTTATGAGGTTGTTTTGGTTAACTCAAACCCTGCAACTATCATGACGGACAAGGAGATTGCAGACAAGGTTTATATTGAACCGATTACACTTGAGTTTGTGACTCGTATTCTCCGTAAGGAACGTCCAGATGCCTTGCTACCAACACTCGGTGGGCAAACTGGTCTTAATATGGCCATGGAATTGTCTAAAAATGGTATCCTTGATGAGCTTGGTGTTGAGCTTCTGGGTACTAAATTATCTGCCATCGACCAAGCGGAGGACCGTGATCTCTTTAAACAATTGATGGAAGAGCTCAACCAACCCATTCCAGAATCTGAAATTGTAAATACAGTCGAAGAAGCTGTTGCCTTTGCAGCAACAATTGGCTACCCAGTCATCGTCCGTCCAGCCTTTACACTTGGTGGTACTGGTGGTGGTATGTGTGCTAATGAGGAAGAATTGCGTGAAATCGCTGAAAATGGATTGAAATTGTCACCTGTGACCCAATGTTTGATTGAGCGTTCAATCGCAGGTTTCAAGGAAATCGAATACGAAGTGATGCGTGACTCAGCCGACAATGCTTTGGTTGTTTGTAACATGGAAAATTTTGACCCAGTTGGGATTCACACAGGGGATTCCATCGTATTTGCCCCTGCCCAAACCATGTCAGATTATGAAAATCAAATGCTTCGTGACGCAAGCTTGAGCATCATTCGTGCCCTTAAGATTGAAGGGGGATGTAACGTTCAGCTGGCCCTTGACCCACACAGTTTTAAATACTATGTCATCGAAGTAAACCCTCGTGTATCGCGTTCGTCAGCCCTTGCTTCTAAGGCGACAGGTTACCCAATTGCCAAATTGGCTGCCAAGATTGCAGTAGGTTTGACTTTGGATGAGGTTATTAACCCAGTGACGGGTTCAACCTATGCCATGTTTGAGCCAGCTCTCGACTACGTGGTTGCCAAGATTCCACGTTTCCCATTTGACAAGTTTGAAAAAGGTGAGCGCCGTCTTGGGACACAGATGAAGGCCACTGGAGAAGTCATGGCTATCGGTCGTAACATTGAGGAATCTCTCCTTAAGGCCTGTCGCTCCCTTGAAATTGGGGTGCACCACAATGAAATGCCTGAACTTGCAGCAGTTTCTGATGATTCCTTGATTGAAAAAGTGGTCAAAGCCCAGGATGACCGTCTCTTCTACGTATCAGAAGCAATTCGTCGTGGCTACACACCAGAAGAAATTGCAGAGCTTACAAAAATCGATATCTTTTATCTTGATAAACTCTTGCATATCTTTGAAATTGAGCAAGAATTAGGTGCCCATCCACAAGATTTAGACGTTTTGAAAAATGCCAAACTCAATGGATTTTCAGACCGTAAGATTGCTGAACTATGGGAAACGACTGCAGACCAAGTTCGCCAGCTTCGTTTGGAAAACAAGATTGTCCCAGTCTATAAGATGGTCGATACTTGTGCGGCAGAGTTTGACTCTGAAACACCATATTTCTATTCAACCTATGGATGGGAAAATGAGTCTATCAAGTCTGATAAGGAATCCGTTCTAGTCCTAGGTTCAGGTCCAATCCGTATCGGTCAAGGGGTTGAGTTTGACTACGCAACTGTTCACTCGGTTAAGGCTATTCAGGCGGCTGGTTACGAAGCTATCATCATGAACTCAAACCCAGAGACTGTTTCAACAGACTTCTCTGTGTCTGACAAGCTCTACTTTGAACCATTGACTTTCGAAGATGTTATGAATGTTATTGATCTAGAGCAACCCAAAGGGGTTATCGTCCAGTTCGGTGGTCAAACAGCCATTAACCTTGCGGAGCCATTGGCAAAAGCAGGTGTGACCATCCTTGGTACACAGGTTGCTGACCTAGACCGTGCCGAAGACCGCGACCTCTTCGAGCAAGCTCTAAAAGATCTGGATATTCCACAACCACCAGGACAAACGGCTACAAATGAAGAAGAAGCAGTTCTTGCAGCTCGCAAGATTGGCTTCCCAGTCCTCGTTCGCCCATCTTATGTTTTAGGTGGACGTGCTATGGAAATTGTTGAAAACGAAGAGGACCTTCGCTCTTACATGCGTACCGCGGTTAAGGCTAGTCCAGACCATCCAGTCCTTGTAGACTCTTATATCGTTGGACAAGAGTGTGAAGTTGATGCCATTTCAGACGGAGAAAATGTTCTTATCCCTGGTATCATGGAGCATATCGAACGTGCTGGTGTCCACTCAGGTGACTCGATGGCCGTTTACCCACCACAAACCTTGTCGCAAAAGGTGCAAGAAACAATCGCAGACTATACGAAACGCCTAGCAATCGGTCTTAACTGCCTTGGAATGATGAACATCCAGTTTGTCATCAAGGATGAAAAAGTCTATGTTATTGAGGTCAATCCACGTGCCAGCCGTACGGTTCCATTTCTTTCTAAAGTGACCAATATCCCTATGGCTCAAGTAGCAACCAAGCTCATTCTTGGTCAAAAACTTGAAGAACTTGGCTACCAAGATGGACTTTACCCTGAAAGCACCCGAGTTCATATCAAGGCACCTGTCTTCTCCTTCACAAAACTAGCTAAGGTAGACAGCTTGCTTGGTCCTGAAATGAAGTCAACAGGTGAAGTTATGGGTTCTGATACGACTTTGGAAAAAGCTCTCTATAAGGCCTTTGAAGCTTCTTACCTCCACTTGCCAACTTTTGGAAATGTAGTCTTCACCATTGCTGATGATGCAAAAGAAGAAGCCTTGAACTTAGCTCGTCGTTTCCAAAATATTGGCTATGGAATCCTCGCGACAGAAGGGACAGCAGCCTTCTTTGCTAGTCATGGATTGCAAGCCCAACCTGTTGGTAAGATTGGTGATGACGATAAGGATATTCCAAGTTTTGTACGCAAAGGAAGAATTCAAGCTATCATTAACACAGTAGGAACAAAACGAACTGCAGACGAAGATGGAGAGCAGATTCGCCGTTCAGCTATTGAACACGGAGTGCCCCTCTTCACAGCCCTAGATACAGCTAACGCCATGCTTAAGGTACTTGAAAGCCGTAGTTTTGTTACAGAAGCGATTTAAATAACAAAAAAGAGAAGATCGTTACATCTTCTCTTTTTTGTTATATTTTTTCTTGTAAACTACTGCTTAATCAGCTTTTGCGATAAGCTTTAATACTGTGGCTATACCACTCTTGCATTTCCTTTGATGGTGGTGTCATATAATCCCCATACATCTGGGTTAAAAATTGATCATATTTTTTAGGGACGGGCAACATACGGCCCTCAAACTCAGTTAAGATGAGTTCTTTAAAGGTATCAACTGGGAAGATTTCTTTCATCCCTTCCTTACCGATCCCAACTCCTCCTTCATATTGAGGAGTGCTGGTTGCAGCATTTTTGATTAGCTGATCAATTTTCTTGTAAAAGTAACGGGGATTGACCACTCGGAGGGCGTACCAGCTACATAATCTAAGAAAATCTTTTAGTTTGCTATCACCGTGAACTGCGCGTGATTTTTTGATATAGGCTAGTTGACGAAGGGCCACATACTTATAGCTCTTGTCGACAATGCTCAGGTCTGTAAATCGATCAATTGGGAAGACATCGATGAAAAGGCTGGTATCATGACGCTTGTACTTAACATGGTCTTCGATAACAGTAGAAGTATCCAAAATCGATGCGAAATTATGGAAGTACCAAGAAGATGTATCGTAGGAAAGAACCTTGTAGCGAGGGTGATTTTCTGCTTCAATAATCTTCAGTAAACGCTCATAATCTTCACGATAGAGAGAAATATCAATATCATCATCCCAAGGAATCATACCTTTGTGGCGGATGGCTCCAAGCATGGTTCCATAACTGAGAAAATAAGGAATATCATGTTTCTTACAAGTCTCATCAATATAGTCTAGCAGGGCTAGTTGAATTTCTTTAATTTCTTCTTTTTCTAAATATTGCATTCTAATCCTCCAATTTGTAGGCATGAAATTCATGACTGTAGAAGCGTTTTTCTTCAGGTGGCAAGGTCATATAATCTCCATAAAATTGCGTCAAAATAGTATCAAATTTTTCAGGTGCAGGAAGGCTTAAATTCTCAAAGGGGAGATCAATTGTTTTATCGAAGGTACCACTTGGGAAGACTTCCTTCTCCTTAAATTTAGAAGGGATAAAAGCCATATACTGCCCATTTTCACGACTATATTTTTGAATTTCTTTCTTGATTTTATTTGCAAAATAACGAGGGGAAACAGGTCGCAGGAGTAACCAAAAGGCTGTACGTATCCAATCTTTTAAAAGGCTATCCTTATAGACAATATTTTTGTGTTTACTGAAAGACAGTAGTTTGAAGCTTTCCAGTTTGTAACAAGTATCAATGACCTTAGGATCATCAAAGCGATCCATAGGGAAAATGTCAATAAAGACACCAGACTCATAGGTTTTTGTATTCCGAGTATCAATAATTTTAGTTGTAGTGTCGGTTATTTTGATAAAGTTGTTAAAGTAGTTTTTATCCGTTTCTAAGGAAAGGAGCTTATACTTGCTTTTTTCCTTTTGAAAAATGTTTATAAATCGTTGGTAATCTTCTCGAGGCATTGACAAATCAATATCGTCGTCCCAAGGAATAAAGCCCTGATGTCGAACTGCCCCAATCAGAGTACCGTAGTTAATAATATAGTTGATATTGTGCTTTTTGCAGAGAGTATCAATATAATCCAAAATTTCTAATTCAATTTGTTTGGCATCTTCAATGGTTAGTTGTTTCATTCTAAACTCCTATGATTTTTTGAATTTATTTTTTAAGGCTAGGACATGGTTTAAAAATTCATAGAAAATGCTATCTTTGGTGAAGACGAGTAGACCAATATAAGAGATGGCTGATAGCAAGACAATCAAACCAGTATTCATCAAAAATGGTAAATTAATGACCATATCCACAGGATATACGAAATTAATCAGGAAATAGATTCCTACAAAGGAAAGTGAAAAGAGCGAGTATCGAATAGTATAGCTAAAGATATGTCCTAAGTGGATGAGCTGTTTTCTATGGATGAAAATGATATAGAAGACAAGTAGAGAGGCCTCTGATAGCATAGTTGTCAGTAAGTAGTATTCAGGAGTCACGATGTGGTTAAAAAAGAGGAGACTATTTAAGCCCAAATTGAGTAATCCTGCAAAGACTGTATAGACTGTGATACGTTTTTCATAGCCATTTGTAAAGAGAATTTGGGAACCAAGAATGGTATCTAAGGCCAGGATAATCGTACGAAAAGCGAAGAGAGAGGTTAAGATACCACCTCCGATATATTTTTCACTACCGTAAAGTAGGATGGCATTTGGTCCTAAAACCATGAGTCCAAAACTGAGTGGGATGATAAAGAAGTTAAAGATACGACTTCCTCTGTTAACAAGTGCGACATAAGCTTCCTTATCGCCTTTTCCTAGATAGTAACTGAGACGAGGCACACTCACTCCGATAGCTCCTGTTACAACACCAGCAATAACGGTCACAATTCGTTGAGCCATGGTATAGTAACTAACGTTGACATCAATCCCTGTTTTAACGAGGAAGAGACGATCCAAAAAAGTGAAGAGCATATTGGCATTAGCAAAGACCAACATGGCTGTCAGAGGGAGAAAGAGCGGTTTAAAATCACTTATGTGGATTTTAACAAGTTTGATCTCTCTTTTGATCCAAAAATAACTAATCAGATAGTTAATCAGTGTCGATAAACTCATCACAAGTGTATAGACAACAATATCGTGTTCATTTTTAACAAAAAGGAAAATAGAGACCAACATCAGGATACGGATGAATGCAGTCTTGTAAAAGAGAAAACTGTAATTTTCCAGAGCTTCATTGACCCACTCGATTGAAAAAATCTGGGCAATGAGTTGAATCCCCATAACAAGGTAGACTTTTTTGACGATTGGATTATCTGTAAAGAAGAGAGGATAGGATAGGATATAGACAGCGGTGGTCAAAATCGTACAAGCTATGCACAAATAAAAAAGACTAGAGAAGGTTCTATTCAGATCTTTTTTGTTATCCTTGACATTACTGATGGCCCGTAAACCGTAGTTATAGACTCCATAAGTTGCAAAGGGTAAGAAAAATGACAAAATTGTGTCGACTGAGTTGAAGTAACCATAGTCAGTTCGGTCCAAGACACGCGCGACGTAGGTACCAGTTAAGATGGGAAAAATAATATTCAAGACACGAATTCCCATGTAAGATAGAGCATTTAATTTTATACTTTTCATTCAATTTACCTCGTTTTTCATTATATCATAAAGTCAGCTAATAAGAAATGAAGGGCAGTAATACTCTTCAAAAACCAAATTCAAACCACGTCAGCGTCGCCTTACCGTACTCAAGTACAGCTTACGGCTAGCTTCCTAGTTTGCTTTTTGATTTTCATTGAGTATAAGTCAAGTAATCACTTTGAAGTTTCAAAGCTTAATTTTAAGTTTTCTTTAAGGAAAGTATATTATTCTGAAGAACTCTAAAATTTCACAGCCATTTATTGGTAATGACTACAGAATTCCTAGTCATTACTAGAAATGGCCTAGTTTCTTTGAATAATAGAACTGCTTAATCCTCCTATTCTAGAACGGGATGACTAGTATTTCTTTTATGATAGGACTAGATTGTGGTATAATAGAGAGAATAAGTTTTTTTAGTAAGACAAAGGAGAAAATAGATGATTTATGCAGGAATTCTTGCTGGTGGAACTGGCACACGCATGGGAATCAGTAACTTGCCAAAACAATTTTTAGAGCTAGGTGATCGACCTATCTTGATTCATACAATTGAAAAATTTGTCTTGGAACCAAGCATTGAAAAAATTGTAGTTGGGGTTCATGGAGACTGGGTTTCTCATGCAGAAGATCTTGTAGATAAATATCTGCCTCTTCATAAGGAACGTATCATCATTACAAAGGGTGGTGCTGACCGCAATACAAGTATTGAGAAAATCATTGAAGCCATTGATGCTTATCGTCCGCTTAGTCCAGAGGATATCGTTGTTACCCACGATTCTGTTCGTCCATTTATTACACTTCGCATGATTCAAGACAATATCCAACTTGCCCAAAATCATGACGCAGTGGACACAGTGGTAGAAGCGGTTGATACTATCGTTGAAAGTACCAATGGTCAATTCATTACAGATATTCCAAATCGTGCTCACCTTTATCAAGGACAAACACCTCAAACATTCCGTTGCAAGGATTTCCTGGACCTTTATGGCTCTCTCTCTGTTGAAGAGAAGGAAATCTTGACAGATGCATGTAAAATCTTTGTGATCAAAGGAAAAGATGTGGCCTTGGCCAAGGGTGAATATTCAAATCTAAAAATTACAACCGTAACAGATTTGAAGATTGCAAAAAGTATGATTGAGAAAGACTAGTGATATGATTAATCAAATTTATCAACTAACTAAGCCTAAGTTTATCAATGTCAAATATCAGGAAGAGGCTATTGACCAAGAAAATCATATCCTTATCCGTCCCAACTACATGGCTGTCTGTCATGCGGATCAGCGTTATTATCAAGGAAAACGTGATCCAAAGATTTTGAATAAAAAACTTCCAATGGCAATGATTCATGAGTCATGTGGAACCGTTATTTCTGACCCGACAGGAACCTATGAGGTTGGGCAAAAAGTTGTCATGATTCCCAATCATCCTCCTATGCAGAGCAATGAAGAATTCTATGAGAACTACATGACAGGGACTCATTTCTTGTCTAGTGGATTTGATGGCTTTATGAGAGAGTTTGTTTCTCTCCCTAAAGACCGCGTGGTGGCTTATGATGCTATTGAAGACACGGTTGCAGCCATTACAGAGTTTGTCAGTGTCGGTATGCATGCCATGAATCGCTTATTGACCCTTGCTCATAGCAAGCGGGACCGAATCGCCGTTATCGGAGATGGAAGTTTAGCTTTTGTGGTTGCCAATATTATCAACTATACTTTGCCAGAAGCAGAGATTGTGGTTATTGGTCGTCATTGGGAAAAATTGGAACTTTTCTCTTTTGCCAAAGAATGCTATATTACTGATAATATTCCTGAAGATTTGGCCTTTGACCATGCTTTTGAGTGTTGTGGTGGTAATGGTACTGGACCGGCTATAAATGACCTGATTCGCTACATTCGTCCTCAGGGAACGATTCTCATGATGGGCGTTAGCGAGTATAAAGTCAATCTCAATACACGCGATGCCTTAGAAAAAGGCTTGCTCTTGGTTGGATCTTCTCGTTCTGGTCGCATTGATTTTGAAAATGCAATCCAAATGATGGAAGTCAAGAAATTTGCCAATCGTCTTAAAAATATCCTTTATCTAGAAGAACCTGTAAGAGAAATTAAAGATATTCACCGTGTCTTTGCAACCGATTTAAACACAGCCTTTAAAACTGTGTTTAAGTGGGAAGTATAAGTGCTGGAGGTTAATTGTGGAGAAAATCATTAAAGAAAAAATTTCTTCCCTACTTAGTCAAGAAGAGGAAGTCCTCAGTGTTGAACAACTGGGAGGTATGACCAATCAAAACTATTTGGTCAAAACAACAAATAAGCAGTACATCGTTAAGTTCTTTGGTAAAGGGACAGAAAAACTGATCAATCGTCAAGATGAAAAGTATAATCTTGAACTACTTAAAGATTTAGACCTAGATGTAAAAAATTATCTTTTTGATATTGAAGCTGGTATCAAAGTAAATGAGTATATCGAATCTGCGATTACGCTTGATTCAAGGTCAATCAAGAGCAAATTTGATAAAATTGCTCCAATATTACAAACCATTCATGCTTCTGGTAAGGAATTAAGGGGAGAATTTGCTCCTTTTGAAGAAATCAAAAAATACGAATCCTTAATTGAGGAAAAAATCCCTTATGCCAACTATGAAGCTGTTCGAGAAGAAGTCTTCTCCTTAGAGAAAAGACTGGCTGACTTAGGTGTTGACAGAAAATCTTGTCATATCGATTTGGTGCCTGAAAACTTTATCGAATCACCTCAAGGACGACTTTATCTGATTGACTGGGAATATTCATCAATGAACGATCCAATGTGGGATTTGGCTGCTCTCTTTTTAGAGTCTGAATTCACTCGTCAAGAGGAAGAAGCCTTCTTATCTCACTATGAGAGTGAGCAAACACCTGTCTCTCGTGAAAAGATTGTCATTTATAAAATTTTACAAGATGCTATTTGGAGTCTATGGACAGTCTACAAAGAAGAGCAAGGTGCAGATTTTGGTGACTATGGTGTGAGTCGTTACCAAAGAGCTATTAAAGGTTTGTCATATTATGGAGGTTCAGATGAAAAATAAAAATGGAGTTTCTTTTGGTCTACTCTCAGGTATTTTCTGGGGTTTAGGTCTAACGATTAGTGCTTATATCTTTTCGATTTTTACAGATTTGTCGCCCTTTGTGGTGGCCGCTGCTCACGATTTCTTGAGTATCTTTATCTTACTAGCTTTTCTCTTGGTAAAAGAAGGAAAAGTTCGTCTCTCTATTTTCTTAAATATTCGCAATGTGAGTGTTATCATCGGAGCCTTGCTAGCAGGCCCTATCGGTATGCAGGCCAATCTTTATGCGGTTAAGTATATCGGAAGTTCCTTAGCTTCATCAGTATCGGCTATTTATCCTGCGATTTCAGTTTTATTGGCTTTCTTCTTTTTGAAGCACAAGATTTCAAAAAATACTGTATTTGGTATTGTCTTGATTATTGCAGGAATTATTGCTCAGACCTATAAGGTTGAACAGGTTAATTCCTTCTACATTGGGATTCTCTGTGCTTTGATTTGTGCCATTGCATGGGGGAGTGAGAGTGTTCTTAGCTCTTTTGCCATGGAAAGTGAATTGAGTGAAATCGAAGCTCTCTTAATCCGTCAAGTAACTTCATTCTTGTCCTATCTTGTGATTGTGCTCTTCTCTCATCAGTCATTTGCAGAAGTGGCCAATGGACAATTGCTAGGTCTTATGATTGTCTTTGCAGCCTTTGATATGATTTCCTATTTGGCTTATTATATCGCTATCAATCGCTTGCAACCAGCCAAGGCTACAGGCTTGAACGTGAGCTATGTAGTATGGACTGTCTTGTTTGCAGTTGTTTTCTTGGGTGCACCACTAGATATGCTGACAATTATTACGTCACTAGTCGTCATTGCTGGAGTTTATATTATTATTAAAGAATAAAGGAGATTTGTGTGAAAGCCATTATCTTAGCAGCGGGGTTGGGAACTCGCTTGCGTCCTATGACTGAAAATACCCCTAAAGCCTTGGTTCAGGTTAATCAAAAACCCTTGATTGAATACCAAATTGAATTTCTCAAAGAAAAAGGAATCCATGATATCATCATCATCGTTGGTTACCTTAAAGAACAATTCGATTACTTAAAAGAAAAATATGGTGTTCGCCTCGTTTTCAATGATAAATACGCTGACTACAATAACTTTTACTCTCTCTATCTTGTAAAAGAAGAATTGGCCAACAGTTATGTTATTGATGCCGATAATTATCTCTTTAAAAATATGTTTCGCAATGATTTGACACGTTCGACTTATTTTAGTGTTTATCGTGAAGATTGTACCAACGAATGGTTCTTGGTCTATGGAGATGACTACAAGGTTCAAGACATTATTGTTGATAGCAAGGCTGGTCGTATCCTTAGTGGTGTATCCTTCTGGGATGCTCCAACTGCAGAAAAGATTGTCAGCTTTATCGACAAGGCTTATGCAAGTGGTGAATTTGTTGATCTCTACTGGGACAATATGGTTAAGGACAATATCAAAGAGTTAGATGTCTATGTTGAAGAATTAGAAGGTAATAGCATCTATGAGATCGATAGTGTCCAAGACTATCATAAATTAGAAGAAATTCTTAAAAACGAAAATTAAAGATTCCAACATCTGGCTAAAATAGTCGGATGTTTTTTGATTTTTTTACGAATAAATAGATGACTAGAAAAAGAAATGGAGTTATTTATGAAAATCACAAACTATGAAATCTATAAATTGAAAAAATCAGGTTTGACCAATCAACAGATTTTGAATGTCCTAGAATACGGTGAAAATGTCGATCAGGAGCTTTTGTTGGGTGATATTGCAGATATATCAGGTTGCCGAAATCCAGCCGTTTTTATGGAACGTTATTTTCAGATAGACGATGCGCATTTGGAGAAAGAGTTTCAAAAATTTCCATCTTTCTCTATTTTAGACGACTGTTACCCTTGGGATTTGAGTGAAATTTATGATGCACCTGTGCTTTTATTTTACAAGGGAAATCTGGACCTCTTGAAATTTCCAAAGGTAGCAGTCGTGGGCAGTCGTGCTTGTAGCAAACAGGGAACGAAGTCAGTTGAAAAAGTTATTCAAGGTTTGGAAAATGAACTGGTTATCGTCAGTGGATTAGCCAAGGGGATCGACACAGCAGCTCATATGGCAGCTCTTCAGAATGGTGGCAAAACCATTGCAGTGATTGGAACAGGACTGGATGTGTTTTATCCTAAAGCCAATAAACGCTTGCAAGACTACATCGGAAATGACCATCTGGTTCTCAGTGAACATGGACCTGGTGAACAACCTCTGAAATTTCATTTTCCTGCCCGTAATCGCATCATCGCTGGACTTTGTCGTGGCGTGATTGTAGCAGAGGCCAAGATGCGCTCAGGCAGTCTCATTACCTGTGAGAGAGCAATGGAAGAAGGACGCGATGTCTTTGCTATTCCTGGTAGCATTTTAGATGGACTATCAGGCGGTTGCCATCATTTGATTCAGGAAGGGGCAAAATTGGTTACAAGTGGGAAGGATGTTCTTGCGGAATTTGAATTTTAATACTCTTCGAAAATCTCTTCAAACCACGTCAGCATCCATATGCAACCTCAAAACAGTGTTTTGAGCAACCTGCGGCTAGCTTCCTAGTTTGCTCTTTGATTTTCATTGAGTATAAGAAGAAAGTCCGCTTACTAGACAAACTTTTCTTCTATTATAGTAGCTAAGTCTTGACAGGGTTCAAAAAATGGTTTACACTTTATAAAGTTTATTACTTTGAAAAGGTGTGATACTGTGGCTACGGCAACAAAAAAGAAAAAATCAACAGTTAAAAAAAATCTAGTCATCGTGGAGTCGCCTGCTAAGGCCAAGACGATTGAAAAATATCTAGGCAGAAACTACAAGGTTTTAGCCAGTGTCGGGCATATCCGTGATTTGAAGAAATCCAGTATGTCCGTCGATATTGAAAATAATTATGAACCGCAATATATCAATATCCGAGGAAAAGGACCTCTTATTAATGACTTGAAAAAAGAAGCTAAAAAAGCTAATAAAGTCTTTCTGGCGAGTGACCCGGACCGTGAAGGAGAAGCGATTTCTTGGCATTTGGCCCATATTCTCAACTTAGATGAAAATGATGCCATCCGTGTGGTCTTCAATGAAATCACCAAGGATGCGGTCAAAAATGCTTTTAAAGAACCTCGTAAGATTGATATGGACTTGGTCGATGCCCAACAGGCTCGTCGTGTCCTAGACCGTTTGGTAGGGTATTCGATTTCGCCTATTTTGTGGAAGAAAGTTAAGAAGGGCTTGTCAGCAGGTCGTGTCCAGTCCATTGCGCTTAAACTCATCATTGACCGTGAGAATGAAATCAATGCTTTCCAGCCAGAAGAATACTGGACAATTGATGCTGTCTTTAAAAAGGGAACCAAGCAATTTCAGGCTTCCTTCTATGGAGTGGATGGTAAAAAGCTGAAACTGACTAGCAATGATGAGGTCAAGGAAGTCTTGTCTCGTCTGACTAATAAAGACTTTTCAGTGGATCAGGTGGATAAGAAAGAGCGCAAACGCAATGCTCCTTTACCCTATACCACTTCATCTATGCAGATGGATGCGGCTAATAAAATCAATTTCCGTACTCGAAAAACCATGATGGTTGCCCAACAGCTCTATGAAGGAATTAATATCGGTTCTGGTGTTCAAGGTTTGATTACCTATATGCGTACCGATTCGACTCGTATTAGTCCTGTTGCGCAAAATGAAGCAGCAAGTTTCATTACGGACCGTTTTGGTAGCAAGTATTCTAAGCATGGTAGCAAGGTCAAAAATGCTTCAGGAGCTCAGGATGCCCACGAGGCTATTCGTCCGTCTAGTGTCTTTAATACACCTGAAAGTATTGCTAAGTATCTGGACAAGGATCAGCTCAAGCTTTATACCCTTATCTGGAATCGTTTTGTAGCGAGTCAGATGACAGCTGCTGTCTTTGATACTATGGCTGTTAAATTGTCTCAAAATGGGGTTCAATTTGCTGCTAATGGTAGTCAGGTTAAGTTTGATGGTTATCTTGCCATTTACAATGATTCTGACAAGAATAAGATGTTACCAGATATGGCTGTTGGAGATGTGGTCAAACAGGTTAATAGCAAACCAGAGCAACATTTCACTCAACCGCCTGCTCGCTATTCTGAAGCGACACTGATCAAGACCTTGGAGGAAAATGGGGTTGGACGTCCATCAACCTACGCACCAACTATTGAAACCATTCAGAAACGTTATTATGTTCGCCTTGCAGCCAAACGCTTTGAACCAACTGAGTTGGGAGAAATTGTTAATAAGCTTATCGTTGAATATTTCCCAGATATCGTAAACGTGACCTTCACAGCTGAAATGGAAGGCAAGCTGGATGATGTCGAAGTCGGAAAAGAGCAGTGGCAACGTGTCATTGATGCCTTTTACAAACCTTTCTCTAAAGAGGTTGCCAAGGCTGAAGAAGAAATGGAAAAAATCCAAATCAAGGATGAACCAGCTGGATTTGACTGTGAAGTGTGTGGCAGTCCAATGGTCATTAAACTTGGTCGTTTTGGTAAGTTCTACGCTTGTAGCAATTTCCCAGATTGTCGCCATACCCAAGCAATTGTGAAAGAGATTGGTGTTGAGTGTCCAAGTTGTCATCAAGGACAAATCATTGAACGTAAAACAAAACGTAACCGCCTCTTCTATGGTTGTAATCGCTATCCAGAATGTGAATTTACCTCTTGGGACAAGCCTGTTGGTCGTGAGTGTCCAAAATGTGGCAACTTCCTCGTGGAGAAAAAAGTCCGTGGTGGTGGTAAGCAGGTTGTTTGTAGCAAGGGTGATTACGAAGAAGAAAAGATTAAATAAGAGGAGGAGCCCGAAAGTAAATTTCAGGCTCCTTTTGGTTAGAACTTGACAAAATTCATCATTTTATGCGAAACTAGAAGAAGATTATTTTATACTCAATGAAAATCAAAGAGCAAACTAGGAGACTAACCGCAGGTTGCTCAAAGCACTGCTTTGAGGTTGCAGATAAGACCGACGAAGTCAGGAACCATACCTACGTCAAGGCGACGTTGACGCGGTTTGAAGAGATTTTCGAAGAGTATTAACTAGGAGAAGTTATGCGTATTGTTTATCTAATTATTGGTTTTTTATCGCTGGCCTTGGCTATTGTTGGGGTTGTCTTGCCCTTGTTGCCCACAACTCCCTTTCTTTTGTTGTCTATTGCTTGTTTCTCTAGAAGTTCCAAGCGTTTCGAAGACTGGCTTTATCATACCAAGCTCTATCAAGCATATGTAGCTGATTTTCGCGAGACTAAGTCTATTGCGCGTGAACGAAAGAAAAAAATCATCGTATCTATCTACATCTTGATGGGAATTTCCATTTATTTTGCCCCTCTCTTACCAGTCAAAATCGGTTTGGGTGCTTTGACCATCTTTATCACTTATTATCTCTTCAAGGTCATTCCAGACAAAGAATAGTTAAAATAATAGTTATTTTCCTTGATATAAATGAAAGTATATTCACAACAATATGATATAATAAATTTAAAGTAATAATCAAGGAGAATCAAATGATTTACGAATTTTGTGCTGAAAATGTGACCTTGCTTGAAAAAGCGATGCAGGCTGGAGCTCGTCGAATCGAACTCTGTGATAATCTTGCAGTTGGTGGGACAACCCCCAGCTATGGAGTGACCAAGGCAGCGGTTGAATTGGCAGCTAACTACGATACGATCATCATGACCATGATTCGTCCACGTGGTGGCGACTTTGTCTATAATGATATGGAAATTGCAATCATGCTAGAAGACATTCGTTTGACTGCTCAGGCTGGAAGTCAAGGGGTTGTTTTTGGGGCTTTAACTGCTGATAAGAAGTTGGATAAGCCTAATCTTGAAAAGTTAATTACTGCATCAAAAGGAATGGAAATTGTCTTCCATATGGCCTTTGATGAATTGAGTGATGATGATCAACTAGAAGCTATTGACTGGCTTAGTCAAGCTGGAGTCACTCGTATCCTAACTCGTGCTGGTGTGTCTGGAGACTCGCTAGAGAAACGCTTTACTCACTATCACAGAATTTTGGAACATGCTAAAGGTAAAATTGAAATTCTACCAGGTGGAGGGATTGAACTTGACAACCGTCAAACCTTTATCGACCAGCTGGGTGTAACACAATTGCATGGTACTAAGGTTGTCTTTTAAAAAATAGAAAGGAACTGCTAGCTTTGGGTAGCAGTTTTCACTTATGTTTGAAATTTTTAAATCCTATCAGTTTAATCAAGAAAAGGCTCATGCTTTTGGTTTTGTAGAAAATAGTGGAGTCTGGACCTATAGTTACCAGATTTTGCAAGGTGACTTTGTCATGATTGTATCTATTACTGTTGATAATGTGAGCTTTCAAGTTTTTGACCAGGAGACTGGTGATCTCTATCCTCAAGTCCATATGGAAAGTTTTAAAGGAAGTTTTGTTGCAAGTGTACGTGAGGCTTGTCTGGAGATTCTTTACCAGATTCGGAAGGCTTGTTTTGATGTGCAAGATTTTATCTGTCCTCAGACTAAGCGAATCCTGACTCAAGTTCAGGAACAATATGGTAATCAGCTGGAGTATTTGTGGGAAAAATCACCTGATACGGCAGTCTTAAGACATGAAGGCAATAAAAAGTGGTATGCCGTCTTGATGAAAATCTCTTGGGATAAGTTGGAAAAGGGAAGAGAAGGTCAAGTGGAAGCACTCAATCTCAAACATGACCAAGTAGCTGATTTGCTTTCAAAAGAGGGCATTTATCCAGCTTTTCATATGAATAAACGCTACTGGATTAGTGTGGCGCTTGATGATACTTTATCAGATGAAGAAGTACTGGAATTGATAGAAAGAAGCTGGAATTTAACTATTAAAAAATGAAACATTTCAAGAATTTTCAATTAGCAAAATATTCTCTACTGAAGAAATTTTCAGAAAATATTGGATTTTTTCTTGACAAGTGCTTTTGCCTATGCTAAAATACTAAACAAGATATCAAACGAAGGAGAAAGTCAAACATGAAAACAGCTAAGTTTAATCAATTTGCTTTGTTGTTGAGGTACTCGGGCTAGTGCAAAAAGCATTAGTCCTGTTTGGCTTACCAAGCGGGAGTAAATCAACATCTCGCTTGGATCTCTAAGCGAGATGTTTTTTTAAAACCATATTTGGAAAAGGGGAAATCTTATGCGAACAGTTGAATTTCTAGATACCAGCCTTCGGGATGGAGAGCAGACACCTGGTGTTAATTTTTCAATCAAGGAAAAAATTGCCATCGCAAGGCAGCTTGAGAAATGGGGTATTTCAGCCATTGAAGCCGGTTTTCCGGCGGCGAGTCCTGATTCATTTACAGCAGTTCAGGAGATTGCTAAAGTATTGAAGAAAACAGCGGTGACTGGTTTGGCACGCTCTGTCAAGTCTGATATTGATGCATGTTATGAGGCCCTCAAGGATGCCAAGTATCCACAGGTTCACGTCTTTATCGCTACCAGTCCAATTCATCGTAAGTATAAGCTCAATAAGAGCAAGGAAGAGATTCTAGAAGCTATTACGGAGCATGTCTCTTATGCCCGTTCCAAGTTTGAAGTTGTCGAATTCTCTCCTGAAGATGCGACTAGAACAGAGTTGGATTTCCTCTTGCAAGTTGTTCAAACAGCGGTCGATGCAGGGGCGTCTTATATCAATATCCCTGATACGGTTGGATTTACCACACCAGAGGAATATGGGAATATCTTCAAGTATCTGATTGACAATGTTAAAACCGACCGTCAGATTATCTATTCGCCTCACTGTCATGATGATCTTGGAATGGCAGTGGCTAATAGCCTTGCTGCCGTCAAGAATGGGGCAGGACGTGTTGAAGGAACCATCAATGGTATTGGTGAGAGAGCTGGAAATGCTGCTTTGGAAGAAATAGCAGTGGCGCTCAATATTCGCCAAGATTACTACCAAGCAGAAACCAGTATTGTCCTAAATGAGACCATCAATACGTCAGAAATGGTTTCTCGCTTCTCAGGTATCCCAGTTCCTAAAAACAAGGCTGTGGTTGGAGGTAATGCCTTCTCTCACGAATCTGGTATTCACCAAGACGGAGTCCTTAAAAATCCTCTTACTTATGAGATTATCACACCTGAATTGGTCGGTGTTAAGAGTAATAGTCTTCCGCTTGGAAAATTGTCTGGTCGCCATGCCTTTGTTGAGAAACTAAGAGAACTAGCCCTAGACTTTACAGAAGAGGACATCAAACCACTCTTTGCTAAGTTCAAGGCTCTGGCTGATAAGAAACAAGAAATCACAGATGCAGATATTCGAGCGCTGGTCGCTGGAACCATGGTTGAAAACCCAGAAGGCTTCCATTTTGATGATTTACAACTGCAAACCCATGCAGATAATGACATTGAAGCGCTTGTTAGCCTGGCTAATATGGATGGTGAGAAAGTCGAATTTAATGCGACAGGACAAGGTTCTGTTGAGGCTATCTTCAACGCTATTGACAAATTCTTCAATCAATCCGTTCGCTTGGTGTCTTACACTATCGATGCGGTGACGGATGGAATCGATGCCCAAGCTCGGGTCTTGGTCACTGTTGAAAATAGAGATACAGAAACCATCTTTAATGCAGCAGGGCTTGATTTCGATGTGTTGAAGGCTTCGGCTATTGCCTATATAAACGCTAATACCTTTGTTCAAAAAGAAAATGCTGGTGAGATGGGACGCAGTGTTTCCTATCGTGACATGCCTAGTGTGTAAAGGAGAAGGCTATGACAAAGAAAATAGTAGCTCTAGCAGGAGATGGAATTGGCCCAGAAATCATGGAGGCTGGTTTAGAAGTCCTGGAAGCTCTAGCTGAAAAAACAGGTTTTGACTATGAGATTGATAGACGACCTTTTGGAGGTGCAGGTATCGATGCTGCAGGGCATCCCTTACCTGATGAAACCCTCAAAGCATGTAGAGAAGCAGATGCCATTCTCCTAGCTGCTATCGGTAGTCCTCAGTATGATGGGGCAGTGGTTCGGCCTGAACAAGGCTTGCTGGCTCTCCGTAAGGAACTCAGTCTCTATGCTAATATTCGCCCTGTAAAAATCTTTGACAGTCTTAAGCATTTGTCACCTCTTAAACCAGAACGAATTGCTGGTGTAGACTTTGTTGTGGTGCGGGAGTTGACAGGTGGGATTTATTTTGGGGATCATATTCTTGAAGAGAGAAAAGCGCGTGATATCAATGACTATAGCTATGAGGAAGTGGAGCGAATTATTCGCAAAGCCTTTGAAATTGCAAGAAATAGCAGAAAAATCGTTACTAGTATCGATAAGCAAAATGTTCTAGCGACCTCAAAACTCTGGCGGAAAGTAGCTGAGGAAGTTGCGCAGGATTTCCCAGATGTAACCTTGGAACATCAGCTGGTTGACTCAGCTGCTATGCTTATGATTACCAATCCTGCTAAGTTTGATGTTATCGTGACAGAGAATCTTTTCGGAGATATTCTCTCGGATGAATCAAGCGTTCTATCTGGTACACTTGGAGTCATGCCATCAGCCAGTCATTCGGAAAATGGACCAAGTCTTTATGAACCCATTCACGGTTCAGCACCTGATATTGCAGGTCAAGGAATTGCCAATCCTATCTCCATGATTTTATCAGTGGCCATGATGTTGAGAGATAGTTTTGGACGTTATGAGGATGCGGATCGTATCGAGCATGCTATTGAGGCAAGTTTAGCGGCTGGTGTTTTAACAAGAGATATAGGGGGACAGGCTTCGACCAAGGAAATGACGGAAGCTATTATTGCAAGGTTATGAAGTTAGACGAAAAAATTACTCTAGTCCTTTTGATTTGGAATGTCATGGTTTTCTTGATTTATGGCATTGACAAATCTAAGGCAAGGAGAAGAGTTTGGCGCATCCCAGAGAAAATCTTACTCATTTTAGCCTTTACTTGTGGTGGTTTTGGTGCCTGTTTGGCAGGAATCATCTTTCACCATAAGACTCGAAAATGGTATTTTAAAACAGTTTGGTTTCTCGGGATGGTGTCCACACTAGTAGCCTTATATGTTATTTGGAGGTAACGGATGGCAGGAAAATCGATTTTTGATAAATTATGGGACCGTCATGTCATCACAGGAGAAGAGGGGCAGCCGCAACTCATGTATGTGGACCAGCACTATATTCACGAGGTGACCAGTCCTCAGGCTTTTCAAGGATTACGAGACGCAGGACGCAGATTGAGACGACCAGACTTGACATTTGGCACCTTTGACCACAATGTCCCAACGGTTAATATCTATGATATTCGAGATGTGATTTCTAAGGCACAAATTGATAAGCTAGCTGAAAATGTTGAGGAGTTTGGGATTGAACATGCGGCCCACGGTTCTGAAAAACAGGGAATCGTGCACATGGTGGGACCAGAAACTGGACGGACCCAACCAGGAAAATTCATTGTCTGTGGAGACAGCCATACGGCAACCCACGGGGCTTTCGGAGCGATCGCCTTTGGAATTGGAACTAGTGAGGTCGAGCATGTCTTCGCTACCCAGACACTCTGGCAGGTCAAACCCAAGAAAATGTTGGTGGAATTCACTGGAGTTCCTCAAAAAGGAGTTTATTCCAAGGATTTCATTTTAGCCCTGATTGCCAAGTACGGCGTTGCTTGCGGCGTTGGATATGTGGTGGAATATCGGGGACAAGCGATTGATGCACTGAGCATGGAAGAGCGAATGACCATCTGCAATATGTCCATCGAGTTTGGTTCTAAGATGGGAATCATGAATCCGGACCAAACCACCTATGATTATCTCAAGGGACGAGAATGTGTTCCAGAGGACTTTGAAGAGGCTGTGGCGGATTGGAAAACAATTGTCAGTGATGATGATGCTGTTTACGATAAGGTTATCCAGATGGATGTCTCAGACTTGGCTCCCATGGTGACCTGGGGAACTAATCCTGCTATGGGGGTTGACTTTGACAGTAGCTTCCCAGAAATCAAAGATATGAATGATGAACGAGCCTACAATTATATGGACTTGGAACCAGGTCAAAAGCCAGCTGATATTGAACTAGGCTATATCTTTATTGGTTCATGTACCAATGCTCGTCTCAGCGATTTGCAATTGGCTGCGAGATTTGTTAAAGGGAAGAAAATTGCTCCTAATCTAACAGCTATCGTAGTTCCAGGCTCTCGTCCTGTCAAACGAGCTGCTGAGAAGTTGGGCTTGGACAAGGTTTTCCTAGACGCTGGTTTTGAGTGGAGAGACCCAGGTTGTTCTATGTGCCTAGGGATGAATCCTGACAAGGTTCCAGATGGCGTTCACTGCGCCTCAACAAGCAACCGCAACTTTGAAGACAGACAGGGATTTGGTGCTAAAACCCACCTCTGCAGTCCAGCCATGGCAGCAGCAGCAGCTATTGCAGGGCGCTTTGTAGATGTTCGGCAAATGCCAGAAGCCCAGTAAGGAGAGGATATGGAGAAATTTACAGTTTATACGGGAACGACCGTTCCACTCATGAATGATAACATTGATACTGACCAAATCCTTCCCAAGCAGTTTCTCAAGTTAATTGATAAAAAAGGCTTTGGTAAGTACCTCATGTATGCTTGGCGTTATCTGGACGACAAGTATACTGAGGATCCAGACTTTGTCTTTAACCGGCCTGAATATCGGAAAGCTAGTATTCTCATTTCAGGGGATAACTTTGGGGCGGGGTCTTCGAGGGAACACGCAGCTTGGGCTCTAGCGGACTATGGTTTCAAGGTCGTAATTGCAGGATCTTTTGGTGATATTCATTACAATAATGAACTCAATAATGGCATGTTGCCTATTGTACAGCCCAGAGAGGTTCGAGAGAAACTAGCTCAGCTACAACCAAGTGACCAGGTAACTGTGGACTTGGAACAACAAAAAATCATCTCACCAGTTGGAGAATTCACTTTCGAAATTGATAGCGAATGGAAACACAAGCTCTTAAATGGTTTGGATGATATCGGTATTACTTTGCAGTATGAAGATTTGATTGCTGCTTATGAAAAACAACGACCGGCCTACTGGCAGGATTAGAAGAAAAATAGAAAAGGAAATAGAACTATGACAAAACATATTCAATGGAACGGAACACTTTCACAAGAAGGCTATGAAATTTTAAAAGGTGAGGGCGGATGTATCGTTTGCCCTACAAAAGTTGGTTACATCATCATGACTAGCGACAAGGCAGGTCTTGAACGCAAGTTTGCAGCCAAAGAGCGTAACCGTAACAAACCAGGTGTTGTTCTCTGCGGTAGCATGGATGAGCTTCGCACTTTAGCACAACTCAACCCAGAAATTGAAGCCTTCTACCAAAAACATTGGGACGAAGATATTCTTCTTGGTTGTATCCTTCCTTGGAAACCAGAAGCCTTTGAAAAACTAAAAGCATATGGGGATGGCCGTGAAGAACTGATGACTGACGTGCGTGGAACGAGCTGTTTCGTTATCAAGTTTGGTAAAGCTGGTGAACAATTGGCTGCTAAACTTTGGGAAGAAGGCAAGATGGTTTATGCCTCATCAGCTAACCCATCTGGAAAAGGAAACCGTGGTAAGGTAGAAGGTATCGGAGAACGCATCGAAGGAGCTGTTGACCTTGTTATCGAGGCAGACGACTATGTGGCATCAATCCAGCCTGACAAAACGATTGAAACTCGCTATGAACAAGGCGTAATGGTATCAATGGTCGATAAAGAAGGTAAACTCATCCCAGAACAAGGAGGAGCTCGCTCAACTTCACCAGCTCCAGTTGTAATCCGCAAAGGGCTTGACATTGATAAGATTATGATGCACCTGTCAGACACCTTTAACTCATGGGACTACCGTCAGGGAGAGTATTATTAGGATAGAGAAGAAGTGGGGAGAAAATAATCTCTCCTCTTTTTATTGTTATTTACACAATAAAAACCGAACAATATATTTTAATTTATAAAATTATTTGACAAAAACTGTACTTTAGTTTATAATAAATTAAGGAAACGTCGGAAAAGGCGTAGTGATGCGAGAGCATAGGTAGGTCATTACAAAAGAAACGAGACATCGAGATGTTAAATGAATTTCCAATTTTTGATTACGAAGATATTCAATTGATTCCGAATAAATGTGTCATTAAAAGTCGTGCAGAAGCGGATACAAGTGTCACTCTAGGAAATCACACCTTTAAACTACCTGTTGTGCCAGCTAATATGCAGACGATTTTGGATGAAAATGTAGCAGAGCAACTGGCTAAAGGTGGTTATTTCTACATTATGCACCGTTTTGATGAGGCAGGACGTATTCCTTTTATTAAGCGTATGCATGAGCAAGGGCTCATTGCTTCTATCTCTGTCGGCGTTAAGGACTATGAGTATGATTTTGTTAGCCAGCTCAAGGCTGATGCTCCAGAATACATCACGATAGACATTGCTCATGGTCATGCGGATAGCGTGATTTCTATGATTCAACACATCAAGAAAGAATTGCCAGATACCTTTGTCATTGCTGGAAATGTGGGAACACCAGAAGCTGTGCGTGAATTGGAAAATGCTGGTGCAGATGCGACTAAGGTCGGAATCGGTCCTGGTAAGGTTTGTATCACCAAGGTCAAGACTGGTTTTGGTACAGGTGGTTGGCAGTTGGCTGCTCTACGCTGGTGTGCCAAGGCTGCACGTAAACCGATTATCGCTGATGGAGGAATTCGTACTCACGGTGATATTGCCAAGTCTATCCGATTCGGTGCCAGCATGGTCATGATTGGTTCCCTCTTTGCAGGACACGTCGAAAGTCCAGGGAAAACGATTGAAGTCGATGGTGAACAATTCAAAGAGTACTACGGTTCAGCTTCACAATATCAAAAGGGTGCTTACAAAAATGTGGAAGGAAAACGCATCTTGCTTCCTGCCAAAGGTCATCTGCAAGACACTTTAACTGAGATGGAACAAGACCTTCAAAGTGCTATTTCGTATGCAGGTGGACGTCAGGTTGCTGACCTTAAACACGTTGATTATGTAATCGTGAAAAACTCTATCTGGAATGGGGATGCTTCCCACTAAGACGGGCTATATAGCCAGAAAAAAACTTGTTATTAGGGCAAATTTTTGTTATAATAAAACAAGTTTCCACCCTTAGTGTAATGGATATCACGTAAGATTCCGGTTCTTGAGATGGGGGTTCGATTCCCTCAGGGTGGATGTAAACATCCTAAGAAAGCCTTTAGTAGGGCTTTTTTCTTTTTTCTGACCCAAATTTGCTTCTATCTCTGTCTAAAGAATTCCCAAATGCTCTCCAGTCCCGTTTTAAAGTGACTCAGGGGGCTTTTTTTGATATAATAAAAAGGACTGTTATCAGTTAGAAAGAGGTTGGTATGAAAGAATTACAAACTGTACTAAAGAACCATTTTGCAATCGAATTTGCAGACAAAAATTTACTGGAAACTGCCTTTACTCATACGAGTTATGCCAATGAGCACCGCCTCTTAAAAATTTCACACAATGAGCGCTTGGAATTTTTAGGAGACGCTGTTCTACAGTTATTGATTTCAGAATATCTGTATAAAAAATATCCTAAAAAGCCTGAGGGTGACCTGTCTAAACTACGTGCCATGATTGTCCGCGAGGAGAGTTTGGCTGGTTTTGCGCGTGATTGCCAGTTTGACCAGTTTATAAAACTTGGTAAAGGAGAAGAAAAATCTGGTGGTCGCAATCGTGACACCATTCTTGGTGATGCCTTTGAAGCCTTTCTCGGTGCCCTCCTTTTGGACAAGGATGTGACCAAGGTCAAGGAATTTATCTATCAAGTCATGATTCCTAAGGTTGAAGCAGGCGAATTTGAGATGATTACAGACTACAAAACCCATCTCCAAGAGTTACTTCAGGTCAATGGCGATGTGGCTATTCGTTATCAGGTGATTTCTGAAACGGGTCCTGCCCACGATAAGGTCTTTGATGTAGAAGTTCTTGTTGAAGGTAAGAGCATTGGTCAAGGCCAAGGTCGTTCTAAGAAATTAGCAGAGCAGGAAGCTGCCAAAAATGCCGTTGAGAAAGGGCTGGATTCATGTATTTAAAGGAAATCGAAATTCAGGGATTCAAGTCTTTTGCTGACAAGACTAAGGTCGTCTTTGACCAAGGTGTGACGGCAGTTGTTGGACCCAATGGTTCTGGAAAGTCCAATATTACAGAAAGTCTTCGTTGGGCCTTGGGGGAATCAAGTGTTAAGAGTCTCCGTGGTGGCAAGATGCCGGATGTTATCTTTGCTGGAACAGAAAGTCGCAAACCGCTCAATTATGCTTCTGTAGTTGTGACTTTGGATAATAATGACGGATTTATCAAGGATGCAGGCCAAGAAATCAGGGTAGAACGCCATATCTATCGTAGTGGTGATAGCGAATACAAGATTGACGGCAAGAAAGTCCGTCTGCGTGATATTCACGATCTTTTCTTGGATACAGGTTTGGGACGAGATTCCTTCTCTATCATTTCCCAAGGGAAGGTTGAGGAGATTTTCAACTCCAAGCCTGAGGAACGGAGAGCTATTTTTGAAGAAGCTGCTGGAGTTTTGAAATACAAGACTCGTAGAAAAGAGACTGAGAGCAAATTGCAACAAACTCAAGATAATCTAGACCGCTTAGAGGATATTATCTACGAATTGGATAATCAAATCAAGCCTCTTGAGAAACAAGCTGAGAACGCCCGTAAGTTTTTAGATTTGGAAGGTCAACGCAAGGCTATTTATTTAGACGTGCTGGTTGCTCAAATCAAGGAAAATAAGGCTGAACTAGAGGCGACAGAAGAAGAGTTGGCTCAGGTTCAGGAACTTTTGACGAGCTACTACCAAAAGCGTGAAAAATTAGAAGAAGAAAATCAGAATCTCAAGAAGCAACGCCAAGATTTACAGGCTGAAATGGCCAAAGATCAGGGCAGTTTGATGGACTTGACCAGTCTGATTAGTGATTTAGAGAGAAAATTAGCACTATCGAAACTGGAATCTGAGCAAGTAGCCCTGAATCAACAGGAAGCACAAGCTCGTTTGGATACTTTAGAGGATAAGAGAAATTCACTCAGCCAAGAAAAATCCGATAAAGAAAGCTCTTTAACTCTGTTAGAGGAAAATATAGTCCAAAATAATCAAAAACTCAATCGACTAGAAGCTGAATTGCTAGCTTTTTCAGATGATCCTGATCAGATGATTGAGCTCTTACGTGAACGCTTTGTGGCGCTTTTACAGGAAGAAGCGGATGTCTCAAACCAACTGACTCGTATTGAGAATGAGTTGGAAAATAGTCGTCAGCTTTCTCAAAAACAAGCAGATCAACTAGAAAAGCTGAAAGAACAGCTGGCTACAGCTAAAGAGAAGGCTGGTCAGCAAGAGGCGGAGCTTGAAACTGCCAAGGAGCAGGTTCAGAAATTATTGGCCGACTACCAAGCTATTGCCAAGGAGCAAGAGGATCAGAAAACTTCCTATCAAGCTCAACAAAGTCAACTCTTTGACCGTCTGGATAGTCTCAAAAACAAGCAGGCTAGAGCCCAAAGTTTGGAAAACATCCTGAGAAATCATAGTAACTTTTATGCAGGTGTTAAGAGTGTTCTCCAAGAGAAAGATCGTCTTGGCGGTATTATTGGAGCAGTCAGTGAGCATCTGACCTTTGATGTGCATTATCAAACTGCCCTAGAAATTGCGCTTGGAGCCAGCAGTCAGCATATCATCGTAGAAGATGAAAACGCGGCAACCAAGGCGATTGATTTCCTTAAACGAAACAGGGCTGGTCGTGCAACCTTCCTTCCGTTGACAACGATCAAGGCGCGTACGATTTCTAGTCAGAACCAAGATGCTATTGCCGCAAGTCCGGGATTTCTGGGTATGGCTGATGAGCTGGTGACATTCGATACTAGACTGGAAGCTATTTTCAAGAATTTGCTAGCCACGACGGCCATATTTGATACAGTAGAACATGCGCGTGCGGCAGCTCGTCAAGTTCGTTATCAGGTTCGTATGGTAACCCTTGATGGGACGGAGTTGCGCACAGGTGGTTCCTATGCAGGTGGAGCCAATCGCCAGAATAATAGCATTTTCATCAAACCAGAACTGGAGCAATTACAAAAAGAAATTGCTGAAGAAGAAGCCAGCTTGCGTACAGATGAAGCGAGTTTGAAGGCCTTGCAAGATGAGATGGTTTCATTGACAGAAAGATCAGAAGCCATCAAATCTCAGGGAGAGCAGGCTCGTATTCAGGAGCAGGGCTTATCCCTCGCTTATCAGCAGACCAGTCAGCAAGTTGAGGAACTAGAAACTCTTTGGAAACTCCAAGAAGAGGAATTAAATCGTCTTTCTGACGGAGATTGGCAAGCAGATAAGGAAAAATGCCAAGAGCGTCTTGCTACCATCGTCAGTGATAAGCAAAGTCTGGAAGCTGAGATTGAAGAGATTAAGTCTAACAAAAATGCCATCCAAGAACGCTATCAAAACTTGCAAGAACAGGTAGCGCAAGCTCGTTTACTTAAGACAGAACTGCAAGGGCAAAAACGTTATGAAGTTGCTGATATTGAACGTTTAGGCAAGGAATTGGACAATTTAGATATCGAACAAGAGGAAATCCAGCGTCTTCTTCAAGAAAAGGTTGACAATCTTGAGAAAGTTGATACGGATTTGCTCAGTCAGCAGGCCGAAGAAACTAAAATGAAAAAAACAAATCTTCAACAAGGTTTGATTCGCAAGCAGTTTGAATTAGATGATATTGAAGGCCAGCTGGATGATATTTCCAGTCATTTGGATCAGGCCCGCCAGCAGAATGAGGAGTGGATTCGTAAGCAAACACGTGCTGAAGCTAAGAAAGAAAAGGTCAGCGAGCGCTTACGCCATTTACAAAGCCAATTAACAGACCAGTATCAGATTAGCTATACTGAAGCACTAGAAAAGGCACATGAGTTGGAAAATCTCAATCTGGCAGAGCAAGAGGTGCAGGATTTAGAGAAGGCTATTCGCTCACTGGGTCCTGTCAATTTGGAAGCTATTGACCAGTACGAAGAAGTCCACAACCGTTTGGATTTCCTAAATAGCCAGAGAGATGATATTTTGTCAGCGAAAAATCTGCTCCTTGAGACCATTACAGAGATGAATGATGAGGTCAAGGAACGCTTTAAATCAACCTTTGAAGCTATTCGTGAGTCCTTTAAAGTGACCTTCAAACAGATGTTTGGCGGAGGTCAGGCAGACTTGATATTGACTGAGGGCGACCTTTTAACAGCTGGTGTGGAGATTTCTGTTCAACCTCCAGGTAAGAAAATCCAGTCGCTTAACCTCATGAGTGGTGGTGAAAAAGCCTTATCAGCTCTAGCTTTGCTTTTTTCTATCATTCGAGTTAAGACTATCCCATTTGTTATCTTGGATGAGGTGGAAGCTGCGCTGGATGAAGCCAATGTTAAACGTTTTGGGGATTACCTCAATCGATTTGACAAGGACAGCCAATTTATCGTCGTAACCCACCGTAAGGGAACCATGGCAGCGGCTGATTCCATCTATGGAGTGACCATGCAAGAATCAGGTGTCTCAAAAATTGTCTCGGTTAAGTTAAAAGATTTAGAAAGTATTGAAGGATGACAATTAAACTAGTAGCAACAGAAATCGGAATAAGTAAATTGATACAATAGCATATAAAGAAAGCCTTGAAATTTAGCTAATTTCAGGGCTTTTTAACTGTCTATTGCTATCAGGGTAAAATCATTAGAGATGTTGTGAGTTTATGGAGACACCCTTGATTTGTAAAATGTTAAATAGTAGAGAATCATTTTATCTATTCTTTGTTTACCAGTTTATCGAAATGGCTAGTATAGTGTAATTTTAACTTGTCTTCTCCTAAAATATCAAGCACTTGTATGGCCTGTTTCATTTTTTCAATTCCGCTATCTGAATGACGTTTAAATTCAAAGTAACCAGTTGCATAGAGAAAAACTGTCTGTTCATAAAAGTTTAATTCATTATCTAATAATGCTTTTATTTCGGTGATTAGACAAGTACAGTTTGAAAATTCTTCCTTATCTACGCTAAGAATTAGACAATTGATGGCCAATTGAGTGACAATTCGCTTATTTGTTTTATTCAACGAAGAGTAGATGTAATTGTTCAACATTTCCTTTGTTAATAGGAAGTAGGAGTTGTAGTTTATTGTTCGTACACAGTTACCTAATAAAGTGATTTCATAGTAACCCCATTTTTCAACTTTAAAGAGATAATCTGTCAATTGAAGTAATTCTTTATTTGATGGAATAATGCTGGAATCCATTGTATGTAGAATGGATTTTATCATTGTTTTCTCGAAAGAATTTAAAGTGTAATGTGATGAGTCAGAAAGTAGAGCAGCTATATTTTTGATGTTATGTGATGAATATTGCTTACGAATATATTGAACCAAATTAGCGAATAATTCAGCATTAGTATAATCTTCATTATGTAAAATAAGAAACTCATCTAAAGTAATGTGTAATTTGTCTAAAATATTGATAAGTCGAATACAAGATATCTCTGATTCCCCACGTTCGAATCTAGATATTTGAGATTTTGAAAGGTGTTCATCTGCTACAGAGCATAGACTAATTTGTTTTCCTTTACGAACTTTTCTAAGTGTGATGCCAAGTTTTGATTTCATAATTTCCCATTTTCCCAACAAAAATTAAATCCGTTTTTATTTATTGTACAATAAATAAAAACGGAAAGGAAGTCCGAGTATGAAGAAAATTTCAAAATTTTTGACGATTTTGGTTTTGGTGATGGATATTATTATAATTGTTGGTGGGTAAAATGCTTAAGTGTACACTTAAGTCTTTAGATACTCTAAAGACTTAAGATTTTATAGATACATAGTATGAAATACAGAGATAAATTTACATAATATCAATTTATTTTAGGTACATTTTATAGAATAAAATACGGTATTTATAATTTGGGAGGTTTTAATTGAAAAAACAGAATTTATTTAAAATATCAAATAATGTACAAGAGTATTCGAATGCTTTTAAAACTATGGGTTTAAATTTTCAAGGAGAAATTCCTGTTTTTGTTGACCACAAAAGAGAAGATTTACTTCATAATATTAAGCGAATTAACAACGAATATTCCGAATGCTATAAAACAACGCTAATTTACCAATTTCTTTGCAGACGCCTATTTATCTTGGTAGAGAGGAAGAATTGAACAACAAATGGCTCACTAAGAGAATATTTCTCAAAGAAAACTGATTTATCCGATATCTCTTATGAGTATTTGAACAAGACATTATATGATATCAATTACAGACAACGGAAATATTGGTTTACCGAATTGAATGTTAAGTTTTAATAGATTTTTTAAAGTGAATATGTAACTTATTCTTATAATTTTGCTAAAAAATGAACAATATTCTTAATATGTAATTTAAAGCATGGTAAAATCAGAGGTGAATTATTCACAACCGAATCGATTTATGAAGGATACCAATCAAAATTCAGAAGTACATGTTACAATAGGGACAGTTGCTTTATGGTTATTCATAAAATTGTGATATGTTTTTTTCAGTGATAGAAAATTATTACTGTGTGATAAAATCATGATTAATTGAAATTCTAGCTACGTATTGGTATTTTTAATAATTATCCGTAAATTAAGAATAAATGAATTTGTAGCAACTTAAAGAAAGTATAATATTTGAGCTCCGGCAGTAGCTAACTGTACTAAATATCAAGTAAGGACTATCAATGTTAATAAACCCAAATTTTAAAATAGAGGATTTAGGAGAAAATCAGTTGTTTTTTATCAATAAAAATAAGGGTACAGGATACTATGTTGATAATATTAATTTAAGCAGGCTAAGAAAACTTGAAGAGCAAGGAATTTTTTTACAACCTTTGAAAAAAATTGGTTATTATATAGAAGAAAATATGAATATTCCCATTGCAAAATTAAGTTGGACTAATAACCTTTACCCTAATTGTAATTTATCCAGTAATACCGTTTTTTATTTGCTTATATCAATGTTTATGATTTTCCTTAGCGTTTTAGCATTAACAGTTATGAAATTTCCATTACCAGATATAAATAATCTCAAAATGGAGGGGATTGGGTATGTATATATATTAGTGATATTTTATACTGGTATATATTTGATACATGAAAACTTTCATATTATTGTAGCAAGGTTACAAGGGATTGAGGTAAAAAAAATAGGGTTTAAGTTTAAATATTACATTTTTCCAATTGCTTTTGTAAAAATTTTGCCAACAGGCAAGGATAGAGTTAGAGCTAATATCGCTTTAGCTGGAAATGTTGCAGATTTATTACTATTAATAATTTATTATTTTATTTGCTTGATATCAAAGAATGTTTATTTTTATTACGTACTTTTTTTTCAATTTGGTTTAGCATTTTGGAACTACAATATTTTATTGCCAACAGATTTTCATTTATTTTTAATATCATACTTTAAAAGACGTAATTTTAGAAGCAAAGCGCTTAATTACACAAAAGATTTCTTTTTCCACCCTTCATTCGAAAAGATTACAAAGATAACTAAGACGAATGTCATATATCTATTATATGGTGGTGCTACAACATTTTTTTTTATTTATATCTATTTCAGTTTATTTTGGATGGCATATACATATATAATTAAAGGAGGGTGATGCTATTGTATTTTAAAAGAGAATCATTATTTAATAATAGTGATAAGGAAAAGCTTATAGATATTGACACTGACTATTTTAAAAAAATAAAAAAAATTGAAAACAAATTGGATTCCATAACAAATGAACTATTAACCGTTTTGAATGTTGAAATGCAATCATTTTATGAAATTAATAATAAGATTGCTTTGAAGAAGCTGATGAAGTTGAAGAGAAGTATAAAACAAAATAAGAAAATTAAGCAAAATTTTAGCTCATTTAAAGAGATTGATACTTTAATCAGAAAAAGAGAAATTTATAAAGAAAAACTTGTTTCTTTAACGAATCAGCTAGAGGAAATTTTTCAAAAAAGAATAAATAATTATGATTTTTTTATGAATGATCCCTTATTTGTTAGAGCCTTAAATTACACGAATAGAGATTTTTTTGAAGAATTAAATAAAAATAAGAGAGATAAGGCGATATTAAGCATAAGAAAAGAGAAAAGCTTGTATAACTATATTCAAAGAGCAACAGTTAAATGTAGCCCTCTATCTTATTTCGGTACAACTGTATTTGAGGGAGATGGTTTAGACAAAATTGACAGTTTTAATAATAATAATATTTACATCACAATATTATTATTTGCTCTATCTAATATACATAGTACAAAGTATAAATTAAGATATAGATTCGGTCCATTGATTGAGGATAGAGGTAAGATGTTTATTTTACACGAGAAATATTTTCTATCTAGTCAGCACAAACCATGGATATTAAAAAGGGAAGATAGAGCATACCATAACTCCTTAATACGGTTATTTAAAATTATGTTTAATAATAATGACTCAGTTTATGGTGAATATATTGAAGATATGTTAAAAGATAGTCCTTTTTTTGACTTTGATTTTTTAGTTTCATCTGAATTAATTTATATAGACTTTAATTATTATTTGAAGAATCCTCAAAATCTGCTAACCCTATTGTATAACGATAAAATGTTTAGTGATAAAAAAAATCTGCTTAATTATTTGAGAGGCGAAGTCAATCCTGATATGGAGCAGATGATAAAAAAAGAGTTTCATGAGGTACTTAATTTTATTGACAATAGATCAATAAAAAAAAGATTTAAAGATTTTATAACTCGCGTCCCCCTTATTTACCATAATTCTTATTCATTAGGTAATGTCGACAAAGAATTCAATATAGAAGTTGAATGTTTTAAGGATTTTATTGAGGAAAATACTTTATCAAAGCTCTACACAACTTGTATGGTTCAAGTATCAAGTAAGTTTGGAAATACAAATGTATTAGAACTGTTAAACTATATAAATGATCACTTTAAAGAACTAATTACTCACACAAAACCTAGTATTACCTATTCTGATGTAAAAAAAAGCCTATTAGTTTTTTTTCAAAAAACCAATGATGGGATGATTTTAGAAAATAATTTAAATATAGGAGTAGGGGTTCTTTCAAGAGAATTGTCATACTTGAAATCTTATAACTTTGATATTTTTCAAAAGTATCATGAGAATATTCAAAAGTTGTTCAATAATGAAGCGGAGGTGTATGAATTAGTGATAGATTCTGAAAGTTCAAATAACCTTCGTGAAAGTTTTTCTAATTTTCCGAAGCTTTATTGGCCATATGATATTAAATATTTAAGTTTTCATATTGATGATAATAGATTACAATTTTTATTTAAAGGTAAGCCTATTAATCTTATTTATACTGGTGCGGTTCCTTATCATTTATTTTTTGGAACTAAACGTTTATTGCTAGAAATTATTCACCCGTATAAAGTGAACTATGAAAGAATGAAAAAAAGTAATGATGAAAAGAGGAAGAAGAAGGTTTTATCTAGAAACTATTTTCAAAATATTAGTAATAAAACAAATTTTGAATTTTATCTATTTATTCATAATTTTTTTGAGGAGAATAAACTACCAAAAGAATTTTTTTTAACGGAAAAATCTTCTTTTAGGAATAACAAACCAGTTTGGTTTTCACTTGATTCTTCAAACTCTTTAACTATTTTAAAAACTATTCTAGATAAGAGGGATTACGACTTACATGTAGCTCTTCCCAATAGTTTTGAAAGTAAGACAACAGAATATGTAGCTTGGTTAATAGAAGGTTATTAGTATGTGGTACAGTTTTCATATTTATGGTATAGAAGCAATAAATTTTTTCAAAACTATTTCAAATGATAAATATAAATCAATAAAAAAATTTTTTATTTATTATATGGATGTGGAAGGATTTCATGTTCGTTTGAGAATCTTTTTAGAAAATAAAAATAAGAAAAATGTGATTTTCAATGATTTATCAAAAGATTTTAATGAGTACATTATTTTAGAAAAGTTATATGATCCTGAATACAATATTTTAGGAGAAAAGCTAGATACTTATGAGGAGTATTCTGCCATCTTGTCTAGAGATATTATTGAAAAAAATATATATAAACCGTCTTTTAACTTTATTAAAATAGCGATTTTTAATTTTGTTTCTGAAATTTTAGCAGATGATACACTATATTTTTTAGAAAAATATATAGATTTTTGGAAAGGTTCTTTCTTTATAAGAAAATTTCACTCAGTTGTTTCAAATTTCAATGAGGATTGTGGAGATTTGGATTATTTTGAAATACTGAATCAATATTGGATTAAGGAAGCTGAGGCTATCCGGAATAATTTGGATTATGAAAGTATCAACAGATCATTACTATTTAAAATTTGTCATATGACTTTTAATAAATTAGGGTACACAATTGTTGATGAAGTAAATCTTTTTGAGGAAATTTTAAATGAACACCAGGGAGTAAAACATGGAAGGTATTAATATTCAACATAAAGAATTGATTTCACCTAGAGGAATTAAAGGTGATGTGAGACTATTTTTAAGTAGAGTGTCAACAAAAGGATATCCTGAGCTTCCTTCCTCTATGTCAGGGGCTGGAACAAGCCCATTTAATGATAAAGACAGAGGGATATTTCTTTCAGAGATGGAAGCTATTGAACGTATAGCGAATAGTATAAGTACCAGTCGTTGTCTTGTATCTGATGCAGAGTCTCTAGGTGATTTGGCAGCAGATATGGATGAATTTCCTACTATTTCAAAAATAAGCGAGCCAGCTTCCATTAATAATGAATTTAGCTCTAAGAAGCTATTGCGATGGGTACAATCTATTGAGATACAAAGTAAAAGTCGGAAATATATCCCATTAGAATTCGTTTGTTTATACACAAATCGCCTATTTAATGGGGAGGGCATTACCAATCCTATATCAACTGGTATGTCCGTACATGATACTTATACACTTGCTATTTTGAATGGAATTTATGAAGTGATTGAAAGGGATGCGATTGCTTTAACATGGTTATTGCAGTATCCTGGGAAAAGAATAACCAATAAGCCATATGGATTAGATTTTAATGTTTTTGATAATGAGTTTTTGGGAAATACAGAGTTATATGATGTCTCAACGATTGACGGAATATATACATTTTGCTTAAAAGCCAAGAGTTATCATAATCAAAATATTTCTACAGTGTTGATGTTTGCTACTCATATTAATCCGATGGAAGCATTAAAAAAACTAAAAAAGGAATTAATTTCAGTAATCTATAGTATGGTTGAATCTAGTAAATTTTTCCCAGATATTATTAATCAGAATTATAATGATTTTGTCTCTGTGGAGCAAGGTGGCTTATATATGGCTCATCAAAAAAATCAGGATTATTTTAACTTTTTTAATACAGCTCAAGAAATTGTTTTTGATGAAAAGTTCAATAATATATTTGAGAATGAGGGTGAAGAACTAAAATATATCAAAGGTCTGTTGAAAAATAGAAGTATTTATGTTACAGACTTAACAAATCGTGAATGTAGAGAGAGGGGCATAAAAGCTGTTAAAGTAAATATTCCATCTCTGCAACCGATTTCATTTGTTCATAGAAGTAGATTTTTATGTCATAAACGCATAAAAGAGTATTCAATAGAGAAGTTGGGTCATTATGAATTTGAAAAACTGAACTTAATGCCCCTACCCTTTTCGTAGTAGAAAGTGAGAGCAATCATTTATGAAAATTATCGTTTCGGGAATCAGTACTGTACTTAATGAATTTTATAATGAAGCACAGAAAGTGTTTACTAATCAAGGTGATACCGTTTTGTATGAAGCTTATAAAATTGAAAAAAACTATTATAATAGTGACATATTGTTTCTTGTTTTTGATGGTATGCCATTAAATTTTTTTGAAAATCAGAGTATTTATAGTACTGGGATTATCATTCCGATTTTTATAGACTCTAGTAAATTTTACGTAGGCGGAATATTAAAGCAGTCTTATCATAAAGGGGAAGTTTGTGGGAAATGTATGCTTGGTAGAATGAAAGAATTTATTGGTGTTAGTCCGATGTATGATTGTATTTTTTCTCAAACTAATTTCAATCCAGTAATGGTTAGAAAAATAACTATTTATAATTTTATGAGAAGTCTTTTCTCATATATTATAAAATCAAACAACAAATTATGTCAAAACATCTTAGTATATTCTTTTGATATGAATACTTTTTTTACAAGTTATCAGATAGGATATACCAAGTGTCCTAATTGTGATTTTAATGATTATAACCAAATTGATAAATTATTCGATGAAATGGAGTTCTTATGATAAGCTTTTTTAATGATCCTATGGTAAAGTTCCCCAAGTATCCGTTCTTGTTGCCAACTATTTCTATTTTTGAAGATTCAGGTTATATTTTTTATGGTTCTGTTGATGGGCCATTTAAACTTAATGGTAAGAAAACATATGAAGTTGTTTCAAAGATTATACCCTTAATCCGAAAGAAACATACTGTTTTTGAAATTATAGAAAAAACGTCTTTATCTGAAGATGTTGTATTCAAATTTCTACAGATTTTGTATATAAAATCATGTCTAGTAGATTATGTAGAGTATGAAAGGTTGAGTTTAAATGATAAAAATCTGCTGACTTCCTTGTCTCATCATAAGAATTATCGTTCCCTAGCTGATTATAAAGTCTCTTTAGAAAAAAGAAATATTTTTATTTCATCTCACTTTCAAAAACTTGTTTCCCGATTAGCTGCCCTGCTTACGGAGGTAGGCTTTAAGATTATAGATTCAGTCAATGAAATAGATAATGATACATTGATTTTATGTATTAACAATACTACAATTATTGAAAATTACTACCAAAATAATGAAGTGATTTATTTTGGTATTCAACGAGACTATTTACAAGTTGGTCCAGTTTTTTTTGATAAGGCAGTAAAACCGTCAATGTATATGCCAGACATTGATAGTAACAGTTTTATTAATGAATTGAATTGGTGTAGTCAAATAGCATCTATGATTATTAGTTTTTTTATGGAATGTAGCCAAACAATTCCTGTAGATCGATTTTATATTATTGATGCTAATGGAGAACTAAGTAGTACTACGAAAATTCCTTATTTTAAGAATTTTACTGGTGTAAATAAAATTGTAGCTGAATATGAAGATTCTTGTAAATTTCTTGCAACTAAATATCTTAATAAAAATAATCATTTGGTTCACTATAAAGATTCTAATTTAAAGCTAACATTTAACAATAATACTTCAAGTTTTTGGGAGAAGTTGCCTGTTGAACAAAAATTTAAATCTTCTAACATTGATAACTTTATAAAGAGTATTACTGATTTTAAAGAAAATAGTAATAAAAAATTTAGTCCAACTGGTGGCGGTCTAAATTCAACATTGTTATATATCATAAATTATGATGATGATGAGCTGTATGGCAGAGGAATCTATTATTATTCAAATATAGATAAATCCTATTATAGAATTAACGATAAAGTGGACAATCCGAGTATGGAGGAAATTGTTCGACATGATTCGCATCAGTATAAGTGTATTATCGTACCTGTAAGTGATATATCTGTTATTGCATCTAAATACAATGAATTCGCTTTTAAAGTTGCAAACTTGAATCTTGGAGTAGCTCTATCTTATATTTTTGAAAAAGCAAGTTCAAGTAACGTTTTGGTAGATATTATATTTGAATTTGATGAGGAGCAATTGCTAAAATGTTTTTCAACGACTAATAATAGTGAAAGTATTGGATATGCAGTGGGGATAAAAAATGATTAAAAAAATTGTACAAGAAACTAGAGTTTCTCTTGATAAAAAAAGATTATTACAGTCATGCTTGTTTGAAGATAATTATGTAAATATTGGAGAACGATCTTTAAACTCAAGGGAATCTTTTAGAGAGTTTTCTAAGAATGTAGCTCCAAAATCTACTTTAGAAGATCTAATGCATTATTATGAACATTTCAAACAAAACCTTTCTCTATTTTCTTTGAGTGAAGATGATGTAAGCTTTTGTTTCGTAGATAATAAATCAATGATTTCTAGAGAGAAAAAAATTTATAAAATTATTAATAATAATGTTGAAGAAATTATATCAGAAAGTTTGATTACTAAAGATTCGCTATATATACAAGAAGAAATGCACAATGCAACGGTTGTTATCTTTTTCTTGTGGAATACTCAAAATTTGGAAAACGTTGATACAGTTTTTTACAAGGATATTCTCTTTATCAGCGGATTTCTTGGACATCAGTTATCAATTTTAGCTACTCGAAAAGAAACTAGAGGAACAGTTTTTGCGGGAATTACACTTGTTGAATTTTATGGTCTGACTAAGAATTCTTTGAATACCCAAATGCCAGTTTTCGCGTTTGCAGTAGAATAGGGGATAAAAATGGAAAAATTAGTTATATCTAATGTTGTTAAATCATACAAAGACACAGTTGCTTTAAGGGATGTGAATCTAGAATTGGAAAAAGGTAAGAGGTATTTTTTACTTGGAAAAAACGGATCCGGAAAATCTACTTTAATTGATTGTATCGCAGGGCATATAAGCTATACGGGCAGTATTACTTATAATAAAAAGGTTCAATTTTATAGAGAAATAGCTTATCAACCTCAGCATTTTAATATACTAGAAAATTTGAAAGTGTCAGAAGTAATCAATTTTTTTAAATCTTCGGTCTCGTCGTATCGGTTTGATCAGGAGCTCTATAATTTTCTTGAGATTGCTAATATTTTAAAGAAAAAGGTGAAATCTTTATCAGGTGGACAGCGTAAATCCCTATCAATATTCATTTCATTAGTAATGAATAAGAAAATTGTAATTTTGGATGAACCATTTTCAGAGTTGGATTTTGAAAAGAAAAAAGAACTCAATCAGTACTTATCCCAAAATTATCTTGATAAATTATTCATTGTTATCAGTCATGAATTAGAGGATATGCAGTTATTCACGAGTGATTTGATAATTTTAGATAATGGTAATGTCAAGTGTTGTGGAGACTATAATAATCTGTTCTCTAACTATAAAGTAAATACCATAGAAGATTTATATTTGGCAGTTACTGGGAAGACAATATATGAAAAGAGGATTTAAATATTGAAAAAAATATTACAGATGATTAAGTTTAGTTTTTTAGAAAATATGAGAAACTATGGAATCATTATCGGTTCAATTATTCCATCTACTATATTTTTAATTGTTGGTCTAGCAATTAAAAATATATTAAATAACACAGATATTATAAGTTTGTTACTCTATGGGCAATTTTTACCTATGAGTTTGATGCTACTCGTTTTATCATTCTCTTTCACTTTAAACATTAGTAGTTTTACAGAAAAAAGACAAACAAATTTTTTTAATTTTTTATCACATACTGATGTTAGTAATCTAGAATTTTATATTGGTACTTTTGTAGCTATGCTCTTGTTGTTTAATGTATTCCAATTACCTCTTTTACTTTTGTTCTTATCAATAGTGAAAAATATGTATACTCACATTATCCATCTTAGTATTGCTTCAAATATTATTTTTATAGTGATGTATCCATTAGGAATATTAATTTCCTTATTTATTAAGAGTATGTCTAAAGTTAATGCAATCATGACACCTGTAAATTTGATATTGATGTTTTCAATCTCAATGCCAACTTTATTCGCTAGTTTATTAGGAAAGGAAGTCACGATATTTTACACGTATCTTTTTTGGAATCCTCTGATAATTTTGAATGATTTTATTTTATTTGAAATGAATATAAGTGAAAAAATGTGGTTATCCAAAGAACTCTCTCTCTTTTTATTGTTTATCTTGTTTTTTGTATTCACTTTAGTGGCTTATTGTTTGGAAAAAAGAAGAATTCAGGAAATTTGAAAATATCCCCTATTAAAAAATAACTTATCTTACGATATAAATGTCCCCCGGTACTAGCAGGTTAAATTCTATTTTAACCTGCTAGTACCGGGGGGGATTAAAAATACGTGAATTGTAATTGAGAGCGGTGATAATCTTATGCAACAGTTAATGTATTTTTAAATTATAAAGAGAGGAGAAATAGAATAATGGAACATATTCTTGAAGAAATAAATCCATTTATTACTGAAGAACTTTTTTTGGAAGAACAGTTAGAAATGGATAATATGGCAGCTTCATTTGGCACTTTTAGCTCAGCAAGTTCAGGTTCTTGTCCAGCATCAACGTTTGCTACAGCTTCGTCAGCTTCTAGTTGTGGGTAATAATGACATCAGTAAAATATTTTAGAAAGGGATAAAAATGGAAAATATTATTGATATTGAATCAGTAAGTTCAACGGACCTTTTTGTAGAGGAACAGTTGGAAATGGATAATATGGCTGGAACATGGGGTTCTGCTTCAACATTTTCCTCTGCATCGACTTTTGGAGGTTGTGCAGCTACTGCTTCAAGCGGAGGCAGTGCATCGTCCTTCGGTTAGTTTGCATAATTTATCATAGAAAAAGGGTATTCAAAATGGAAAATATTTATAACACTACTATCTCTACTATTAATCCCAGTGTTATGGAAGATGTTTATATAGAAGAGCAATTTGATGAAGCGGAGTTAGCAGGTTTCACTACTGCGGGTTCATTTGCGACTGGAGGTAGCTTTGCATGTGCTGGTAGTTGCGGTAGCTCTATATCATCTGCTTCCTCAGTATCTACTGCAGGTGACTAATCTATTATGAAAAAAACATTTAGAACTCTAACGAGTGGGTTTGGAAATACAGATGATGTTATTCGACTAAGGCTTGACATAACTTCCTCTAAGGGGTTTATAAAAAAGGGGGTTGAAGTAAAAGCTATTGTTGATGATCAAACTGGAGAAGTTAGATTATTTGTGGATCCAGACATGCTTAGGTAGCAATAACTAAATAAATATCTCCCCCTGGTTTGGCTACTTGAAGGTATTGCTTTGGTTTCTCTAATTATTTAATAGCTTTATTAAATAATTTTGTTGTTAAACTGTAAATTCAACTTTGAGGCTGGGCAAAAACTCAACTTCAGGAGAAAATGAAGTAAATCTTTCCACAGTAAAATGCATAGTATTAAGGTTTTTAACACTTGATATTATGCGTTTTTTTGATTATGTGACTATTAGTCCGTCTCGCTCCGCTAGGTGCGAGACAAATAAACCACCCGCTATGCGGGTGCGCGTCGAAGGTTATACCCCAAAAACTCCAAACGCGATACAATAAAGGTGTTCAAGCCAATTGTAAAGCGAAAGGAGAAAAATATGGCACAAAAGGCACATAGTTTATCGCACACAAAGTGGCACTGTAAGTTCACATTGTGTTCACCCCTAAGTATAGACGAAAAGTAATCTATAATCAATATCGAAGTAGTTTAGGAGAAATATTTCATCGCTTGTGTAGTTATAAAGGAGTTGAAATTATCGAGGATCACTTAATGCCAGAGCATGTACATATGTTAGTAAGTATTCCACCAAGGATAAGTGTTTCAAGTTTCATGGGGTATTTAAAAGGCAAAAGTGCACTCATGATGTTTGACAAACACGCCAACCTCAAGTATAGGTTTGGGGATCGGCATTTTGGGGCGGAAGGTTATTATGTGAGTACGGTTGGACTCAATGAAGCCACAATTAAGAAATATATTCAAGATTAAAGAAATTATCCAGTGGATGATTTCTTCACGAGTATGAAAATTTGAGAACGAGTAAAGCATGATATAGCACTAGATAAATTAAGTGTAAAAGAATATGAGGATCCCTTTAGGGATAGTGGTAAGTAATACTAAAGCTTCTTTGGGAGGCAAGTGACGAGTCAAGAGCAATAAGGCTTGAACAACGTGAAAGCAGCCAGCGTCTTTAGGCGCTGGCTGGTAATTTGGGCTTATAGCCCTGGTTCAAACCACCCGTTAGACGGGTGGTCATGATTTTTATTAGATTAATTTCAACTTTTATTGGCGGTGGAAGTTAGTTTGGGAATTTAGAAAAAATCCAGTTATACTAAAGGGTTAAGTAATATTGGATAAAAATTAAGTGATAAAGTCGGGAGTTTATCAAGCGTCTAATCTCAAATGGATTAGGCGCTATTTGCTTTTTCTATGGTATAATAGAAGGTGGATTTATTAATTGGAGTATGAAGAATTTATGATTAAACTAGTAGCAACGGATATGGACGGAACCTTCCTAGATGGGAATGGGCACTTTGATATGGACCGCCTCAAGTCTCTTTTGACTTCCTACAAGGAAAAAGGGATTTACTTTGCGGTGGCTTCGGGGCGCGGATTTCTATCTCTAGAAAAATTATTTGCTGCTGTTCGTGATGATATTATTTTTATCGCGGAAAATGGCAGTTTGGTAGAGTATCAAGGTCAGGACTTGTATGAAGCGACTATGTCTCGTGACTTTTATCTGGCAACTTTTGAAAAGCTAAAAACTTCACCTTATGTAGATGTCAATAAACTGCTCTTGACAGGTAAGAAGGGGTCTTATGTGCTAGATACGGTTAATGAGATCTATTTGAAAGAGAGCCAGCATTATAATGAAAATATCCAAAAAGTAGCGAGTTTGGAAGCTATCACAGATGATATTTTCAAATTTACAACCAACTTCACAGAAGAAACGCTAGAAGCTGGGGAAGCTTGGGTAAACGAAAATGTCTCTGGTGTTAAGGCCATGACAACTGGCTTTGAATCCATTGATATTGTTCTGGACTATGTCGATAAGGGTGTAGCTATTGTTGAATTAGCTAAAAAACTTGGTATCACGATGGATCAGGTTATGGCTTTTGGAGACAATCTAAATGACTTGCATATGATGCAGGTTGTGGGACATCCTGTAGCTCCTGAAAATGCACGACCTGAGATTTTAGAATTAGCAGAGACTGTGATTGGTCACCATAAGGACCAGTCGGTTATAGCTTATATGGAGGGCTTATAATGGCAGATATAAAATTGATTGCATTGGACTTGGACGGGACCTTGCTGACTACTGATAAAAGGCTGACGGATCGTACCAAGGCAACCTTGAAAGCTGCGCGTGATCGTGGTATCAAGGTCGTATTGACAACTGGTCGTCCCCTAAAAGCTATGGATTTCTTTCTCCATGAGCTAGGGACTGACGGTCAGGAAGATGAGTATACGATTACTTTTAATGGTGGTTTGGTTCAGAAAAATACAGGTGAAATCCTTGATAAAACAGTCTTTTCATATGATGATGTAGCACGCTTGTATGAAGAAACAGAGAAATTATCACTGCCTCTTGATGCCATCTCAGAAGGAACTGTTTATCAAATCCAATCGTACCAAGAAAGTCTTTATGCCAAATTTAATCCAGCTTTGACCTTTGTTCCAGTTGACTTTGAAGACTTGTCTAGCCAAATGACTTACAATAAATGCGTGACTGCCTTTGCTCAAGAACCCTTAGATGCAGCCATTCAGAAGATTTCTCCAGAATTGTTTGACCAATATGAAATCTTTAAATCACGTGAAATGTTGCTAGAGTGGTCACCAAAGAATGTTCATAAGGCAACAGGTTTGGCAAAACTAATCAGCCATCTTGGAATCGACCAAAGCCAAGTCATGGCTTGTGGTGACGAGGCCAATGACCTTTCTATGATTGAATGGGCAGGGCTCGGTGTTGCCATGCAAAATGCTGTTCCTGAAGTCAAGGAAGTCGCAAATGTAGTGACGCCAATGACAAACGATGAAGAGGCTGTCGCCTGGGCTATAGAAGAATATGTGCTAAAGGAGAACTAAGATATGGGATTATTTGACCGTCTATTCGGAAAAAAAGAAGAACCTAAAATCGAAGAAGTTGTAAAAGAAGCTCTGGAAAATCTTGATTTGTCTGAAGATATTGAGCCTGCCTTCACAGAAGCTGAGGAAGTTCCTCAAGAAGAAGCAGAGGTTGAAAGTTCTGAAGAAGCTCTGCTCCAAGAAGAGGAAATTCAAGACACGGTTGAAGAAAGTCTGGATTTAGAGCCAGTTGTAGAAGTTTCTCAAGAAGAAGTCGAAGAATTGCCAAACTCAGAAGAAGTCTCAGAGGAAGAGAATCCTGAATACGAAGAAACTGTAGAAGAAAATAATTTTGAAGTGCTTGAAGCAGAAAGGACTCAAGCAGAAGAAACTGTTCAGGAAAAATATGACCGCAGTCTTAAGAAAACTCGTACAGGCTTCGGAGCTCGCTTGAATGCCTTCTTTGCTAATTTCCGTTCTGTTGACGAAGAATTTTTCGAGGAACTGGAAGAATTGCTAATTATGAGTGACGTTGGTGTTCAAGTTGCTTCTAACTTAACGGAGGAGCTTCGTTACGAAGCCAAGCTTGAAAACGCCAAGAAACCTGACGCACTTCGTCGTGTCATCATTGAGAAGTTAGTTGAGCTTTATGAAAAGGATGGTAGCTACGATGAAAGCATCCACTTCCAAGATGGCTTGACTGTCATGCTCTTTGTTGGTGTTAATGGTGTTGGGAAAACAACTTCTATCGGGAAACTAGCCCACCGCTACAAACAAGCAGGTAAGAAGGTCATGTTGGTTGCGGCAGATACCTTCCGTGCAGGGGCAGTAGCCCAGCTTGCTGAATGGGGCCGTCGTGTGGACGTTCCAGTTGTGACTGGACCTGAAAAAGCTGATCCAGCCAGCGTGGTCTTTGATGGTATGGAACGTGCCGTGGCTGAAGGTATCGATATTCTCATGATCGATACTGCAGGTCGTTTGCAAAATAAGGATAACCTTATGGCCGAGCTAGAAAAGATTGGTCGTATCATCAAGCGTGTTGTTCCAGAGGCGCCGCATGAAACCTTCTTGGCTCTGGATGCATCAACAGGTCAGAATGCTCTTGTACAGGCCAAAGAATTTTCAAAAATCACGCCATTAACTGGAATTGTCTTGACTAAGATTGATGGAACTGCTCGAGGTGGTGTTGTTCTAGCCATCCGTGAAGAACTCAATATTCCTGTAAAATTGATTGGTTTTGGTGAAAAAATCGATGATATTGGAGAGTTTAACTCAGAAAACTTTATGAAGGGTCTCTTGGAAGGCTTAATCTAATCAGAACCAAAAATCCTGCAAGGTAGAAACTTGCAGGAAATTTTTTTATTCTAAACGACCATCTTGACGATAGGTGATATCTGGTTGCCAAGTCCATTTGGCACCGAATTTTTCAAGTAAGTCAAAGCTTGCTTGAGGTCCCATGCTTCCAGCTTTATAGTCATGAAGTGGGGCACCATTTTCAGCCCAGAGTTCTTCGATACGGTCAATCAATTTCCATGACGCACCAACCTCATCCCAGTGGCTAAAGTTAGTTGAGTTGTTATTTAGGACATCATAAATCAATTTCTCGTATGGTTCTGGAGAAGCACCAGTTGCGGTTGCATCTGTACGGTAATCAAGTGAGTTAGGAGCCAAGTTGAATTCTTCTCCTACTTGCTTTCCATTTAGGCTAAGAGAGAAGCCCTCTGTTGGTTGGATATAGATGGTCAAAATGTTTGGAGCAAGTGGCTCACCAAAGATAGAATCCATTTGTTTAAAGACGATGTTGACATGAGTTCCTTTTTCAGTCAGACGTTTACCAGTACGGAAGAAGAAAGGAACACCACGGAATCGATCGCTGTTTACAAAGAAGGCACCAGATGCAAAGGTTTCAGTGGTTGATTCTGGATTTACATTTGGCTCGCTACGATAAGAGATATATTTCATGCCATCAATCTTACCAGAACGGTATTGACCACGGATAAAGTGTTCTTTAAGCTCTTCATCAGTTGGATGATAGAGGTTTTTAAAGACCTTAATCTTTTCAGCACGAATCTCATCTTTTGTGAAGCTTGCTGGCTTGTCCATAGCAAGGAGAGAAAGAAGTTGTAGTGTATGGTTTTGTACCATGTCGCGGAGGGCACCAGATTGGTCATAGTAGCCACCACGTTCTTCTACACCCAAGCGCTCCGCAAAGGTAATTTGAACATTGTCGATAAAGTCCTTGTTCCAAACGTTTTCAAAAATCAAGTTTGCAAAGCGGACTGCAAAGATGCTTTGGATCATTTCCTTACCAAGATAATGGTCAATACGGAAAATTTGTTCTTCGTCAAATGTTGCTAGGAGCTCGTCATTCAACTTGCTTGCAGTTGCGTAATCTGTACCAAATGGTTTTTCAACGATTAAGCGTTCAAAACCTTTACCGTCAACAATGTTTTCAGACTTGAGGTGTTTTGCTATAGTTCCAAAGAACTGAGGCGCCATAGACAAGAAGAAGAGCTTGTTGTGTTCAGCTTGGTACTTGTCATTTAGTTCAGCCTGCAATTGACGCAAAGCAATGTAGTGTTCTGTATCGTTGACATCATGACTTTGATAGTAGAAGTGGCTAGCGAACTCTTGAGCCTGTTCGGTACTATCTGCCAAATCAAGGATCGATTCGACTACAACAGATTCAAAATATTCCTTGCTCCAAGGACGACGGGCAGTTCCAATAACGGCAAAATGTTTGGAAAGATTGCCGGATTTATATAGTCTAAATAGGGAAGGGTAGAGCTTGCGTTTAGCCAGGTCTCCACTCGCACCGAAAATTGTAACAATAACCTTAGATGACATCTAGCTACCTAATTTCTATTTTTATTCCTAGTCTTGCTAGGTATGAGGAAACCTCATTTCATAAACTTAATTCTAACATAATTTTCCGAAAAATCAAAAATTCCAATACGAGGTAGAAAAAAACTGCAAGGAAATCCTTACAGTTTGCGTTTAAACGTTTAAGACCTTGTCCAAGAAATCTTTCAGACGTGGGTGTTGTGGGTTGTCAAAGATTTGATCAGGTGTTCCGTCTTCAAGGAATTCACCATCCGCAGTAAAGATAACACGGTTGGCAACCTGACGGGCAAATCCCATCTCGTGGGTTACAATGATCATGGTCATACCTTGTTTAGCCAATTCCTTCATAACGTTTAGTACGTCTCCAACCATTTCAGGATCAAGGGCAGAAGTTGGTTCATCAAAGAGCATGATGTCTGGGTTCATTGCTAGTCCACGAGCGATGGCCACACGTTGTTTTTGACCACCTGATAGGCTATCTGGACAGGCCTTAGCCTTATCTGCTAGTCCAACCTTGTCAAGCAACTCCATTCCCAATTTTTCAGCTTCTTCCTTAGTCATCAACTTGTGCTCAATAGGAGCAAAGGTGATGTTGTCCAATACAGACATGTGTGGGAAGAGATTGAAGTGTTGGAACACCATTCCGATATTTTCACGGACGTGGTCAACGTTGGTTGTTTTTTCAGTTAAGTCATAACCGTTCACAGTGATGTGACCGCTAGTAACTTCTTCCAAAAGATTTAGGCTACGGAGGAAAGTTGACTTACCAGAACCCGAAGGACCGATGATACAAACAACATCTCCTTCATAGAACTTGGTCGTAATTCCTTTTAAAACTTCATTTTTTCCGTAGCTTTTGTGTAAATCATTTACATCAATTTTTAATTTTGCCATTAACGAATCCTCTTTTCTAAGCGTTTCGCTAGTTTAGTCAAAAGCGTGATAATTACAAGATAGAAGATAGCAAGGATTGCATACATCTTGAAACTTTGGTAGTTACGGGCAATGATAATCTTACCAGTTTGGAAGAGTTCAACCAAACCGATAGCAGATACGATGGTTGTATCTTTAAGAGCGATAACGAATTGGTTAACAAAGTTTGGCAACATCAATTTAGTTGCTTGTGGCAAGATAATCTTACGCATGGTTTTTCCATAAGAGATACCCAAGCTTCGGCTGGCTTCCATTTGGCCAACTGGAACGGCCTGAATACCACCACGAACGATTTCAGCGATATAAGCCGCTGCATTGAGTGAGAGGGCAATAGTACCAGCTACAAAGTCGTTAATTGGGCTTTGTTGGCCTGTGATAGACTCGATGAAGTTTGGAATTCCCCAGAAGATGAAGGCTGCAAGAATCATCAAAGGAATACCACGGATAACGTCAACGAAAATCTCAGAGATCACACGAAGAGATTTGTAGGGGCTAACGCTAAACATACCGAAGATAATCCCGATAACAATGGCAATAGCAAATGAGATAAGAGCTAGAGCAAGAGTGATACCAAGACCGCTAAGGAGTTGTTTGTAGTTGTTTTGAAGCAAGCCCCAGATAGTTGTTTCGTCAACAGTGCTTGTTGAAGCAGTTGAAGATTCGCTAGCTAGGTATTTGTCAAGAATCTTTTGGAATTCTCCGTTTGCTTTAAGGTTTGCAAGTCCGTTATTGAACATTTCAATCAATTCTGGATTTGCTCCTTTTTTAACGGCAAAGGCTGTTTCACCGATTGGAGTTCCAGCGATTGGTGTTTTCAATTTTTGTCCTTGGCTGATAGAATATTTGAGAACAGGCTCATCATCCATAACGGCATCGATTGCCCCAGTATTTAAACTGTCATACATTGAAGAACCATCAGCGAAGGTTTTGATTTTGTAGCCGTATTTGCTTTGATTTTCTGTTAGGAAGGTTTGAGAAGCAGTTCCGTTTTTAACACCAACTGTCTTTCCTTTCAAATCCTCATAAGAAGCAATGGTGCTTGATTCTTTGACACCAAGGATAGTATTAGCAGTGTAGTATGATTCTGAGAAGTCAAAAGTTGCCTTACGAGCATCTGTGACAGACATACCAGCAATGATACCGTCAGCTTGACCAGCTTGAACAGCACTGATAGCTGCATCGAAACCAGGGTTGGTGATTTCAATTTCAAAACCTTGGTCTTTAGCGATTGCTTTGATCAATTCCATATCAATACCAGTGTATTGGTTGCTTGAATTTTGGAAAACAAAAGGTGCAAAAGAAGAATCGCTGGCAATGATGTATTTGGCTTTAACAGGAATAGCTTTTAAGCCTGCTAGAGTAGTTGTAGTTGGCACTGCTGAAGATGATGAAGCAGTCCATTTCTTGATGATTTTATCAAGACTACCATCTTTTTTCATTTCAGCCAAGGCTTGGTTAAATTCAGTAACCAGGTGCTCGTATTTGCTTCCTTTTTTCACACCGAAAGCAAAACTCCCTACAGCTTCCCCATCCATTTCAATATGGAGGTCTTGCCCTTGGTTAATGGCATACTCGATAACAGGTTTGTCATCCATCATAGCATCAATGGCACCAGCACTCAAGCTGTTGTTCATCAAATCACTAGTGTCAAATGTTTTAATAGTAAAGCCGTATTTATCTTTAATCGTTTCTAGGAAACGTTGAGCGGCTGTTCCGTTTTTAACACCAACAGTTTTACCAGACAATTGGTCGTACTTGCTAATCTTGTGTGCCTTTGTAGTTGCAATGACAACTTTTGTGTCATAGTAAGTATCAGACATGGTGAAAACTTTTTCACGTTCTTTCGTCTTTGTCATCCCTGCCATGATAGCGTCAGCTTGACCAGCTTGAACCGCATTGACCGCTGCGTCAAATCCAGGATAGGACATCTGAATATTCCATCCTTTAATCTCTGCGACTTTGTTAATAATGTCAACATCAATTCCTTTATAAGTTTGATCTGAATCTTTAAACTCAAAAGGTGCATAGGCTGTGTCAGATACAATCTTAATCGTTTCTGCTTTCGCAATACCTAATGAGAAAATTGGGAATAAAATTAGCAAAAATGCTAGAAATTTTTTCTTCATTTTTAGTCTCCTTTTCCGAATATTTTCCCATTATATCAGAAAAAGTAAAAAAAGGCAAATTTTTATATTTCTGTGTCAGAAAATATAACATCCGTAATTCTTGTTTTGTCTTGAATCACACAACAGAAGTGCTATAATAAAGGTATATCATATAGTAAAAGAGGATAACGTTATGAAAGACAAAAGAATCTTAAAAGACTTTGAAACTTCTAAAATGAGTTTAAACATTTACACAAGCCCCTTGTTAGCTCTATTTTTCGTCTATATATCTGAGTTCATATCTTCTCTATTTTTTGGCCTTAGTTTTTTAGCATTGATCGGGCTATTTAGCAATCTTGGTATGGGTGGTCAAAGAATTGCAGATTTCCTTCAAATGTTATTTCAGAATTTATCTGATAAAACAAGTGACATCCATTTAATATTTGAATTATTGTCCTTTGGTTTTATCATCTTAACTGTGTTTAGATGGACTAGAAAAGTAGAGAAAAGACCGATTCGAACCTTGGGATTCTATAAAGAAAATTTTTTAAGTGCCTTATTTAAAGGATACGGTCTTGGTCTATCCCTCTTTATACTTGCTTTGGCTGGACTAGTAGTGTTGGGGCAGTATCAATTTGACTCCATTCACTTGGATACTTATTCGCTAGCTTTTACTTTATTTACAATACCTTTTTGGATTTTACAAGGAACGGCAGAAGAATTGGTTACTCGTGCTTGGCTGATTCCACAATTGGCTAAAAGAACCAATCTTAAAGTCGCTATTATCATATCTAGTAGTCTCTTTACCTTACTTCATTTAGGAAATCCAGGCATAACTTTCTTATCTGCAATTGATCTCTTTTTATTTGGGGTTGCCATGTCCCTATATCTTCTTAAAACAGATACTATATGGGGTATAGGTGGTATTCATGGAGCTTGGAATTTCGCACAGGGCAACCTCTTTGGAGTATTAGTTAGTGGTCAGTCTTCAGGAACATCAATCATGAAATTTATTCCACAAGGCAATCAAGACTGGCTATCTGGTGGGTCTTTTGGTATTGAGGGTTCCATCGTGTCCAGTATTATTTTGTTTCTGCTGATTCTTTATCTCGCTTACCAATTGAAGAAAGAAAATGAAAGGATGTGACTTCGGTCCGTCCTTTTCTTCGTGAAAATGCTACAAGTATGCTAAAATAGGAATAGCATATCGAGAGAGGATTCTTATGATCAACCGTATTACAGATAATCAATTTAAACTAGTATCAAAATATCAACCTTCAGGAGACCAACCTCAAGCTATTGAGCAGTTGGTTGATAATATCGAGGGGGGAGAAAAAGCTCAGATTCTGATGGGGGCGACTGGAACAGGGAAGACCTATACCATGAGTCAGGTCATTTCCAAAGTCAATAAACCCACTCTGGTCATTGCCCACAATAAAACGCTAGCAGGCCAGCTATATGGAGAGTTCAAGGAATTTTTCCCTGAAAATGCAGTTGAGTACTTCGTATCCTACTATGACTATTACCAGCCAGAGGCCTATGTCCCTTCCAGTGATACCTATATTGAAAAGGATAGCTCTGTCAATGACGAGATTGACAAACTCCGCCACTCAGCGACTTCAGCCCTTTTGGAGCGTAATGATGTTATCGTCGTAGCTTCCGTTTCTTGTATCTATGGTTTGGGTTCGCCCAAGGAATACGCTGATAGTGTCGTTAGTCTCCGTCCAGGTCTTGAAATTTCTCGTGATAAACTCTTGAATGACTTGGTTGATATCCAGTTTGAACGTAATGATATTGATTTCCAACGGGGAAGATTTCGTGTTCGTGGGGATGTAGTGGAGATTTTCCCAGCCTCTCGTGATGAGCACGCCTTTCGAGTAGAATTTTTTGGAGACGAAATTGACCGTATTCGTGAGGTTGAAGCTTTGACAGGTCAGGTCTTGGGAGAAGTGGATCATTTGGCGATTTTTCCAGCCACTCACTTTGTAACCAATGACGACCATATGGAAGTTGCCATTGCCAAGATTCAGGCCGAGTTGGAGGAGCAGTTAGCTATCTTTGAGAAGGAAGGCAAACTGCTAGAAGCCCAGCGTTTGAAACAGCGGACAGAGTATGATATCGAAATGTTGCGTGAGATGGGCTATACCAACGGGGTTGAAAATTATTCTCGCCACATGGATGGACGGAGTGAGGGCGAGCCTCCTTATACCCTTCTCGACTTCTTCCCAGATGATTTCTTAATTATGATTGATGAGAGCCACATGACCATGGGGCAAATCAAGGGCATGTACAATGGAGACCGTTCGCGTAAAGAAATGCTGGTTAATTATGGTTTCCGTTTGCCGTCTGCTCTGGACAATCGTCCTCTCCGTCGTGAAGAATTTGAAAGCCATGTGCACCAGATTGTTTACGTTTCAGCGACACCTGGTGACTATGAAAATGAACAGACTGAGACAGTGATTGAGCAAATCATTCGACCAACAGGTCTTTTGGATCCTGAGGTGGAAGTCCGTCCGACTATGGGACAGATTGATGACCTCTTAGGTGAAATTAATGCTCGTGTTGAGAAGAACGAACGAACCTTTATCACCACTTTGACCAAGAAAATGGCAGAGGACTTGACCGACTACTTTAAGGAAATGGGCATCAAGGTCAAGTACATGCACTCGGATATCAAGACCTTGGAGCGGACAGAGATTATCCGTGACCTGCGCTTGGGTGTCTTTGATGTATTGGTCGGAATTAACCTGCTCCGTGAAGGAATTGACGTTCCTGAAGTGAGCCTCGTAGCTATTCTCGATGCTGACAAGGAAGGTTTCCTTCGTAACGAACGTGGACTCATCCAGACCATTGGCCGCGCTGCCCGTAATAGCGAAGGTCATGTCATCATGTATGCGGACACGATTACCCAGTCTATGCAACGTGCCATCGATGAAACTGCCCGTCGTCGCAAAATCCAGATGGCTTATAATGAAGAGCATGGTATCGTACCACAAACAATCAAGAAAGAAATCCGTGACTTGATTGCCGTGACCAAGGCAGTTGCTAAAGAAGAAGACAAGGAAGTTGACATCAATAGCCTCAACAAACAAGAGCGCAAAGAACTAGTCAAGAAACTTGAAAAACAAATGCAAGAAGCCGTCGAAGTGCTTGACTTTGAACTAGCAGCACAGATTCGGGATATGATGTTGGAAGTCAAGGCGTTGGATTAGGGGAATTTTATGAATATTTTAGTTATCAATGGACATCCTGATAAAGAAAGTTATTGCCAAGCAATTTTTCAAACGATTGTAGAAAGTATAGACTCAAAGAGACATGAACTTGAAATGATTAATCTTAATGAGGAAGAGTTTGATCCTGTTTTACGTTATGGTTATCGACAAAGAATGGAGGACAATCCGTTTATTCTACGCTCTCAAGAATTAATTCAGTGGGCAGATCATTTCATTTTTGTTTATCCTATTTGGTGGAGTAGTATGCCTAGTCTATTGAAGGGGTGGATTGATCGTGTTTTTACGCCAGGCATTGCATACTCTGCAAATAATCGAGGAAGCTTTATTTTGAACTACTTGAGAGGGAAACAGTTCAAAAAGTTACTAAAAGGAAAAACGGCTAGTATCTATGCAACTTCCATGGCACCAACTTGGTGGTACAAAGTATTTTCAGGTCCGATTAACATTCCAGACAGTTATGGAATATCAGCATTAAAGAATGCTGTATTGAATCATTGTGGCATAAAAACAAAGAGGATTTCAATCTTAGGAGAGTTAGGCCGTGAAGCAAATACAAGTTCAACAAGACAAAAATTTCTACAAAAAGTAGCAAAGGAAGTCAAGGCGTTGGATTAAGGAGAAGAAAATAAATGACGGTTATTATCAAATCAATGGAAACTCCTGAAGAGATAGAAGATAAATCCCTCGTTCACTGGCAAACGTGGAGAGAGGCTTATGATAACCTTTTGCCTGCAGAATTTCAGGAGACAATGACATTAGAAAGATGTCGACTCTTTAGTCAAAAGTATCCAGAAAATACATTGATTGCGATAGATGGCGTGAAGGTAGTTGGTTTTATCAGTTATGGCAACTTTCGTGATGAGACTATTCAAGCTGGTGAAATTATTGCTTTATATGTTTTAAAAGACTATTACGGAAAAGGAATCGCACAAAAGTTAGTGAGAGCAGCTTTGACTGCTCTTGATCATTTTTCTGAAATTTTCTTATGGGTATTGAAAGATAATAAGCGCGCCATTGCTTTCTATCAAAAAATGGGCTTTACTTTTGATGGACAAGAAAAGATGCTTGAACTTGGAAAGCCTATAAAGGAAAAACGGATGGTATTCTATTCTAAATAATTCTAAAAAGTAAAAGCTAATATGGTACCAAGTCTGAAAATTTAATAAATTAGAAAGCGAGTAAATTTATGTCCCGTTCCCAATTAACGATTTTAACAAATATTTGTCTGATTGAAGATCTTGAAACGCAGCGCGTGGTGATGCAGTATCGCGCTCCTGAAACAAATCGCTGGTCTGGTTATGCCTTTCCTGGAGGTCATGTAGAAAATGGTGAGGCTTTCGCAGAGTCTGTCATTCGTGAAATCTATGAAGAAACAGGGTTGACTATCCAAAATCCTCAACTTGTCGGCATTAAAAATTGGCCACTAGATACAGGTGGGCGCTATATTGTCATTTGTTATAAGGCGACTGAGTTTACTGGAACTCTTCAATCTTCAGAAGAGGGAGAAGTTTCTTGGGTGCAAAAAGACCAGATTCCAAACTTGGATCTGGCCTATGATATGCTACCTTTGATGGAGATGATGGAAGCTCCGGACAAATCTGAATTTTTCTACCCTCGCCGTACAGAAGACGATTGGGAAAAGAAAATTTTCTAATCCTTTACCAAATAACCAAGTTGATTCAAGGCCTCCTCGATATAGCGGAGGTCTTGTTGTGTTTCCTGTCTAATAGTAGTAGAAGATTAGGAAAAAATATCTATACTCGCTAAAATTAAATGCTAATTGAATTAGATAAAATATATGCTTATGCTGTTAATTTTTCTGATAAAGATGTAAAATAGAAAGTGTACTATGTTTTTAAAACAGTGTGGTACCCAAAATTAAAAAATGTATCCTTTCTTTAAATTGCTAAAATATTTAAGGGGGGGGGGTATTTTTTAGTACCTCAAAAATAAAAATAAGAAAGAGGCGATTAGATGAGAAAATCAAATCGAGAAGTGAACGGAGAAAAGGTATTCCGTTATTCTATTCGTAAGTACCATTTTGGTGTAGCAAGTGTTGCCGTTGCAGCATTAATGTTTTTTGCTAATGGTGCGGTTAAGGCAGACACTTTACCTGTATCACCTGTTACGGCTAATACTGAAAAGATAAATGCTGGTGTTACGAATTTGACAGAGGGAGTTCCTCTAGAGAAATCTCTAGAAGCTGAGGGGAATAAGGAAATCGTAGCTCCAGAGTCTGTAGAGAAAACATCTAACAAGGAAGATGGAGCTGGTTCTAATGCTCAAGGTGAAAAAGAGATTAAAGTGTCTGATAAAGCAGTGATTCCTGCTAATCAGACGGAGGAAATCAATAAAGCCGAAACAAGTGGCAAAGAAGAGGAAGTGGTTGTTAATAAAGATAAATTGGAATCTCTTCTAAAAGAAATTGATCAATTAAACTTAAAGGACTATACAGAAGATACTGTTAAAGTATTGCAAGAAAAAGTTGCGAAAGCAAAAGAAGTACTTGTTAATGCAAAAACTCAAAAAGAAATTGATCTTGCTTATAATGCCTTGGTTGGATATAAAAACGCTGGTTTAAAACGTGTACCTAAACCAAAAGGAGAACTCACTCCTAAACCAGATACAACCAATGGTAAAGCAACAGTAGGAATAAAAGCGGAAAATACTGAACCAAATGGCACAAATATCGCAGGGCATAATCATAGCTTGAATGGAACTACTCGAGCTGAAGGTAGTGGGTTTAGGGCAGCTCCAAACAATGCAAATTTCAGCTATGAAACAAGCGGCACAAGTTTGTCTAGTTTAGTAGCTGGAGACGAATTAGGATACGGGAAAAACGTTATCATCAAAGTAAAATATGATACTAATGCTATTAATAGAAGAGATATAGGATTTACTTCAACGCCTAATGTTGGTCCTAGGCTTGATTATACCAGAAAAGCAAGTGATGGAATCGGACCTTTTGAAGGTGGTCTTAATCTAAAATTAGTAGGAATAATACCTAATGATATGATTGGGACGTATGATTTACATGTACATATTTTAAATAATAAAAATAATAATTCGGAAAGAGCAACTTTAAAAATTCCAATAACTGTAAAACCTAAAAAACCTACAGTAAGTGTTGCTGATTTAGAACATGCTGAAGGAAAGAGCCCAGTTGTTACAGCAAGAGTAGCTGATGCAACTGTAAGTAAAGCAGAATTTTATCTTAACAATCAAAAACAAGCTACTGTAGAAGCTACGAGAGGTATTGCAACTTGGACTCCAACAGCTCCATTAAGAGAACATGATATAATTACTGTTAAAAATATTGCTAAAGGAGGTATACCTCCTAGAGATGCTTATGGTAACACTTTTACAGTAAGTGAAGTGTCGTCGGATATGAGTGATGCAGTAATAATACCTAAAGCACCTAAACCAGCATTTGATCTTGGTGCAGAAAAATCTAATGCCAAAGCTGAATTAGGTAGAATTGCTCAAGCAGAGATCGCCGCTATTAACGGAGATAACAGTTTAACAACTACAGAGAAGACAGCTAAGGTACAAGATGTTAATACTAAGAAAACTCAAGGTGAACAAGCTATCGATGAAGCGTCAGTAGATAACGCAGATAAAGTCGCACAAGCGAAAGAAGCTGCGAAGACAGCCATTGAAGGTGTCCACACCCCAGGTGACTTAGCAGAAGTGAAATCTAATGCCAAAGCAGAGTTAGCGACAGCAGCGGCAGAAGAAAAAGCAGAAATCGCAGGAGATAAGAGCTTAACAGCAGCCCAACGTGCAGAGAAAGAAAAAGCCGTTGATGATACGAAAGCAGCAGAAGAGGCTAAAATTACAGCAGCAGATGATGCGGACAAAGTAGAAGCAGCCAAAACAGCTGGAGTGACAGCTATTAAAGCAGTACATACAGCAGGCGATTTAAATGCAGTTAAAAACGCAGCGAAAGCAGACTTAGCGACCGCAGCGGCAGAAGAAAAAGCAGAAATCGCAGGGGATAAGAGCTTAACAGCAGCCCAACGTGCAGAGAAAGAAAAAGCCGTTGATGATACGAAAGCAGCAGAAGAAGCTAAAATTACAGCAGCAGATGATGCAGACAAAGTAGCAACAGCCAAAACAGCTGGAGTAACAGCTATTAAAGCAGTTCATACAGCAGGCGATTTAAATGCAGTTAAAAACGCAGCAAAAGCAGAGTTAGCGACAGCAGCGGCAGAAGAAAAAGCGGAAATCGCAGGCGATAAGAGCTTAACAGCAGCCCAACGTGCAGAGAAAGAAAAAGCCGTTGATGATACGAAAGCAGCAGAAGAGGCTAAGATTACAGCAGCAGATGATGCAGACAAAGTAGCAACAGCCAAAACAGCTGGAGTAACAGCTATTAAAGCAGTTCATACAGCAGGCGATTTAAATGCAGTTAAAAACGCAGCAAAAGCAGACTTAGCGACCGCAGCGGCAGAAGAAAAAGCAGAAATCGCAGGCGATAAGAGCTTAACAGCAGCTCAACGTGCAGAGAAAGAAAAAGCCGTTGATGATACGAAAGCAGCAGAAGAGGCTAAGATTACAGCAGCGGATGATGCGGACAAAGTAGTAGCAGCCAAAACAGCTGGAGTGGCAGCTATTAAAGCAGTGCATACAGTTGGAAGTCTAGATGATGTCAAGGCAGCAGCAAAAGCATCACTAGAATCGGCAGCGGCAGAAGAAAAAGCAGAAATCGCAGGAGATAAGAGCTTAACAACAGCCCAACGTGCAGAGAAAGAAAAAGCCGTTGATACTACGAAAGCAGCAGAAGAAGCTAAAATTACAGCAGCAGATGATGCGGACAAAGTAGCAACAGCTAAAACAGCTGGGGTGGCAGCTATTAAAGCGGTTCATACAGTAGGCGATTTAAATGCGGTTAAAAACGCAGCGAAAGCAGACTTAGCGACAGCAGCGGCAGAAGAAAAAGCAGAAATCGCAGGAGATAAGAGCTTAACAGCAGCCCAACGTGCAGAGAAAGAAAAAGCCGTTGATACTACGAAAGCAGCAGAAGAGGCTAAAATTACAGCAGCAGATGATGCAGACAAAGTAGCAACAGCCAAAACAGCTGGAGTGGCAGCTATTAAAGCAGTTCATACAGTTGGAAGTCTAGATGATGTCAAGGCAGCAGCAAAAGCATCACTAGAATCTGCAGCTGCAGAAGAAAAAGCAGAAATCGCAGGCGATAAGAGCTTAACAGCAGCCCAACGTGCAGAGAAAGAAAAAGCCGTTGATGATACGAAAGCAGCAGAAGAGGCTAAAATTACAGCAGCAGATAATGCGGACAAAGTAGAAACAGTCAAAACAGCTGGAGTAACAGCTATTAAAGCAGTACATACAGTTGGAAGCCTAGATGATGTCAAGGCAGCAGCAAAAGCAGACCTAGCGACAGCAGCGGCAGAAGAAAAAGCAGAAATCGCAGGCGATAAGAGCTTAACAGCAGCCCAACGTGCAGAGAAAGAAAAAACCGTTGATACTACGAAAGCAGCAGAAGAGGCTAAAATTACAGCAGCAGATGATGCAGACAAAGTAGCAACAGTCAAAACAGCTGGAGTAACAGCTATTAAAGCAGTACATACAGTTGGAAGCCTAGATGATGTCAAGGCAGCAGCAAAAGCAGAGTTAGCGACAGCAGCGGCAGAAGAAAAAGCGGAAATCGCAGGCGATAAGAGCTTAACAGCAGCTCAACGTGCAGAGAAAGAAAAAGCCGTTGATGATACGAAAGCAGCAGAAGAGGCTAAGATTACAGCAGCGGATGATGCGGACAAAGTAGTAGCAGCCAAAACAGCTGGAGTGGCAGCTATTAAAGCAGTGCATACAGTTGGAAGTCTAGATGATGTCAAGGCAGCAGCGAAAGCATTACCTAATACTGGTACAGTAAAATCAACATTAGCTATTCCAGTTGCAATTACAAGTGCTTTACTTAGTTTAGGTCTTGTAGGAGGACGTCGTCGTAAAGAGGATGAAGAAGTTTAATCAGTATATTTACTTGCTAAAATGGCTAGCAAATTTGTAAGAGTCGAATAATTATCTAAAACCTCCAGGTTAGTGAATTCAATCATAGTTCCTGATCTGGAGGTTTTTTATAGTTCAATTGACTATAAGGCGACTGAGTTTACTGGAACTCTTCAATCTTCAGAAGAAGGAGGTGCAAAAAGACCAGATTCCAAACTTGGATCTGGCCTATGATATGCTACCTTTGATGGAGATGATGGAAGCTCCGGACAAATCTGAATTTTTCTACCCTCGCCGTACAGAAGACGATTGGGAAAAGAAAATTTTCTAATCCTTTACTAAATAACCTAGCTGATCCAAGGCCTCCTCGATATAGTGGAGGTCTTGTTGTGTTTCGGCTTCGACTAGGTGGTAATGGACACCATCTGTTAATTCAGATAAAGGTCTAAAATCAGAATGCTCGACTTGTTCTAGAAAATGTTGCACATCTCTGCGACAAGACAGTTTCAGCAAGGTTTCAATTTCTCCATAAACGGGATGGTCAATCAAGGTGTTTTGAACACGTCCACCATTATCTATGATAGCCAGGAGTTCTTGACCGATTTCTTCAACTTCATGTTTAACTTTGAAAAGTTTGTGGACGTATGGATTGGTTTCAATTTGCTTATAGACGTAGCCACGATTAGTGGATAGGATAGGAGCGCCATCGGCTCTCAAAATTGCAATGTCCTGCACAATGACCTGACGTGTGACATGAAAATGTTCCGCCAAACTTTGGCCATTAAGGGCTTTAGGAGCTTCTTTCAAGAGTTGGAGCAGAGCTTGTTTGCGATCTTTTGTCATAGCTTTTCCTTTTTAACGGCGTTTTCGAAGCACTTTATAGACAGCTAGTGCTAATGTATAGTCTACCATACTATGGATAATTGTGCCAAATCCAACTAGTACAAATAGAACATAAAACATATTTTCTACATTGGTACCGGAAGTTGCATAAAAAACGACACAAGCTAATACTTCAGCAAGGGCATGGACAAGCGCTAACACAAAGTTGAAAATCCAGGAAGCTTTTGGTTTATCTAGGGTATCGGGGAATTTTTGTAGGTAAAGAGCTCCTAGAGTCCCAAAAAAGATATGGGAAAAAGCTCGAAATACGATAACCATGGGATAGCCAGCCATCAAAAATCCAAAACTAGAGGCTAGGATGACAAAAACAGCCATCAAGGGCGATAAGAACATGGCAATAAAAATAGCGATGTGGCTTCCTAAAGTATAGGAAGCAGGAGGAATGACAATCTTAAAAGGCATAACAATTGGAATCAAAATTGCAATAGCCGTTAAGAGGGCAGTCATTGTCATAAATTGTGTCTTTTTCCGTGTATTCATAAGAATCTCCTTTTTAACTGTATATACACTAGTATAGTACAACAAACAAGATAATAAAGCAAGGATTTACTTAGGTCTATAAGTCATTTTTTTAATTAAAGACTCGTAAACATTTCACTAAAAACACAAACTACATCAAACGAAATCTCCACCTTCATGTTTGAAAGCGGAGATTGTTTTTATTTCTTTAAAGTCTGTAGTCTTGGAACAATGGCTAAGGTTAGAACTGCGGAAATAACTAATTCGGCAATCGAATTTGTTGAGATAACAGTTGCTAGGAGTTTTTGGATATTACCATCAAAAACATTTCCAAAAAGGTAGAAAATTCCACCAAGTACAAAGACTGTGTTGGTAAGTGAACCAAGGGCACCAGCTAAAATCAGACCAGTCTTGTTTTTCATTAGTTTATAAACTAGATAAGGAGTTAAACCAATCAAAATACGTGGGACAATTGCAATGATAGCTGAGTAGATGTTTCCGTTTGGTACAAATGGGGAGAAGAGGTAGCTTGTCGGCAGAATCGTAATTGTATTAACCGTCAAACTAAGTAGCCCCATCAAAAATCCAAGTGTAACCCCAACGCGTGGTCCGTAGATAATGCTGGCAATAATGACAGGAATATGAACGATGGTCGGTTTGATTGGAAATGGAAAAAGGTTAAAGATAAGTGAGCTCAGAAAGTGTATCACGAGCATGGTTGCAAAAAAGATAGCAATGGGTGCAATATTAGAGCGTTTTTTCATCGAGAGTTTCCTTTATTCTTTCTAAAATAATTGTGAGGTCAGCTAAAGCTCCTCGTCCGTGGTCTCCACAAGCTAGTAGGGATTCCTTTGGAGCAATCAGCTGATAGCCGTAGGTTTCTAATGTTTTCAGATTAGCCTGAGTTGCAGGATGGTCATACATTTTTGTATTCATAGCAGGTGCGATGAGTTTGGGAATATGACTTGGCAAGGCTAGAGCCGTACTGGTCACCATGTTGTCCGCAAAGCCGTGAGCTAGTTTTGCAATAGTGTTAGCTGTTGCAGGGGCCACGATGAATAGATCAGTTTCTTTTCCAAGTTCGATATGATTGACTTGATCAGGATAGGGTTCCTTCATGATATCTAAGTGGACAGGGTTCTGTGAGAGTACCTGCAGTGTCAAAGGTTGAATAAACTCTGTAGCAGCCTGAGTCATTAAAACAGTAACTTGATGCCCTTGTTTTTTTAGAGAACTGACTAAATCTGCCGACTTGTAAGAGGCGATTGAGCCCGTTACAGCCAAGAGAATGTTTGCCATAGCTTTCCTTTCTATGAATGATAGGCTTGAATTTTTTCAAGGAGGAGTTCTGCAATTTCTTCTTTAGTTTGGACTGTTTGAAGCTGATCTTTTTCAACAAAGATAGCTCTGTGCTGCTTTGCTGAGATTTGAGTCAGGTCATTTGCGATAATCAAGTCTGCTTGGTTTTTGATAAGACTTTTTCGGGCAATGTCAACCAGATAATCTTCGCTAACATCAACCAGCAGTTTGAAACCAATCAGATGAATAGCAGGATTCCACTCCTTGACTAGAGAGATGATTTTGGGTGTCTTTTTTAGGAACAAAACCTGAACCTCATCAGTTGAAGAAATCTTAGTCTGATGATTCTGCTTGCTTAAAAATTCTTCCAAATTAGAGCTAGCCTGAACCTCCTCAAGCCCCGTCATATAGACAGGAGTGTAATCAGACACCGCCATTGAGTGAATCAAGACCTGATAGTCCTGAACACGTTCTTGCATTTCCAGTAGAAGGTCGTTTGTATTGTTAATTTCTTGAATACTTAGGTTGGGATGGGATTCTGGCTTCAAAGCTCGTTTTGTAGTAATTAAACAAACTTCATGCCCTGCAGCAAGCAAAGTTTCTGTGATGATTTTCCCCAAGCGTCCTGTAGAATGGTTAGTGATAGAGCGGACACTATCGATAGCTTCACTGGTACCGCCCGATGTAACTAAAATTTTCATAGCACTATTGTACACAAAAATAAACGGTAAGTAAAATGAAAGTGATAAAATTTTGGTAAAAGGAAAGAATATAGTTTCAAACTATAAAGCCATATAAAATTTAAGAAAGGACTCTAAAAACCTTAAAAACAGAGATATTTACGAACGTTTAGAGAGTTTAAGGATGTTAAAAATCTTGTTTTGTGTTATAATGAATTATCATATAAGAGGTTAGAGGAGTTTTGAATGAAAACAGATATTGAAATCGCACAGAGTATTGAGTTGAAGCCAATCGTTGATGTTGTAGAGAAACTTGGAATTTCTTACGACGATTTGGAGTTGTATGGAAAATACAAGGCTAAACTCAGCTTTGATAAAATTCGTGCAGTTGAGAGCAATCCAGTCGGTAAATTAATTTTGGTTACTGCCATCAATCCAACGCCTGCAGGTGAAGGAAAATCAACCATTACCATTGGTCTGGCGGATGCCTTGAATAAAATTGGCAAGAAAACCATGATTGCTATTCGCGAACCATCTCTTGGTCCAGTAATGGGAATTAAGGGTGGTGCTGCTGGTGGTGGTTATGCCCAAGTTCTGCCAATGGAAGACATCAATCTCCACTTTACAGGGGACATGCATGCCATTACAACTGCCAACAATGTCCTTTCTGCCTTGATTGACAACCACTTGCACCAAGGAAATGAGTTGGGAATTGACCAACGTCGTATCCTCTGGAAACGTGTAGTGGACTTGAACGACCGCGCTCTTCGTCACGTGACGGTTGGACTTGGTGGTCCTCTAAATGGTATTCCACGTGAGGATGGCTTTGATATTACAGTTGCTTCCGAAATCATGGCAATTCTTTGCTTGGCAACAGACATCGAGGACTTGAAACACCGTTTGGCTAATATCGTTATCGGTTATCGCTATGACCGTACCCCTGTTTCTGTAGGTGATTTGCAGGTTGAAGGTGCCTTAGCTTTGATCTTGAAGGATGCTATTAAGCCGAACCTGGTTCAGACAATTTATGGAACGCCTGCCTTTGTACATGGTGGTCCATTTGCTAATATTGCTCATGGATGTAATTCAGTCTTGGCAACAAGCACAGCCCTTCACTTGGCTGATTACACAGTTACTGAAGCTGGTTTTGGTGCAGACCTTGGTGCTGAGAAATTCCTTGATATTAAGACACCAAACTTGCCAACATCTCCAGATGCAGTTGTTATCGTCGCAACCCTTCGTGCCCTTAAGATGAATGGTGGTGTAGCTAAAGACGCTTTGACAGAAGAAAATGTGGAGGCGGTTCGTGCCGGTTTTGCTAACTTGAAACGCCACGTAGAAAATATTCGTAAGTTCGGTATTCCAGCAGTCGTAGCTATTAACGAATTTGTCTCTGATACAGAAGCAGAAATCGCAGCCTTGAAAGAACTTTGTGCCTCAATCGATGTACCAGTTGAGTTGGCAAGTGTCTGGGCTGATGGTGCAGAAGGTGGAGTGGCACTTGCCGAAACAGTTGTTAAGACTATCGCTGAAAATCCATCTAACTATAAACGTTTGTATGACAATGGCCTTTCTGTCCAAGAAAAGATTGAAAAGATTGTTACTGAGATCTACCGTGGTAGCAAAGTGAACTTTGAAAAGAAAGCTCAAACACAAATCGCTCAAATCGTTCAAAACGGTTGGGACAAATTGCCAATCTGTATGGCTAAGACCCAGTATAGCTTCTCAGACAATCCAAATGCGCTTGGAGCACCTGAAAACTTTGAAATTACTATTCGTGAATTGGTACCAAAATTAGGTGCAGGCTTCATCGTTGCTCTAACTGGCGATGTCATGACCATGCCAGGACTTCCAAAACGACCAGCTGCTCTCAACATGGATGTTGAAAGTGATGGAACAGTATTAGGCTTGTTCTAGTATATTGCAATTGACTTTATACTCTTCGAAAATCNNNNGGCTAGCTTCCTAGTTTGCACTTCGATTTTCATTGAGTAATAAATGAGTTTGGAAATAATGTCCAAGCTCATTTTTATCTAGATATAAGAAGTTGCCTTCTACACGTAACCAGTCTAGGTAAAGATATTTTCCTTGAATTCTGATATAATAGAAATATTGACTTCAAGAGTAAGGAAGAGAAGATGAACTCATTATTAAATGGAATGAATGACCGTCAGGCTGAGGCGGTGCAAACGACAGAAGATCCCTTGTTAATCATGGCAGGGGCTGGTTCTGGAAAGACTCGTGTTTTGACCCACCGTATCGCTTATTTGATTGATGAAAAGCTGGTCAATCCTTGGAATATCTTGGCTATTACCTTTACCAACAAGGCTGCGCGTGAGATGAAGGAGCGTGCTTATAACCTTAATCCAGCAACCCAGGACTGTCTGATTGCGACCTTCCACTCCATGTGTGTGCGTATTTTGCGTCGTGATGCGGATCATATTGGCTACAACCGTAATTTTACTATTGTGGATCCTGGTGAACAACGAACTCTCATGAAACGCATTCTCAAGCAGTTAAACTTGGATCCTAAAAAATGGAATGAACGAACTATTTTGGGAACCATTTCCAATGCTAAGAATGATCTGATTGATGATGTAGCTTATGCTGCCCAAGCTGGTGATATGTATACGCAAATCGTGGCCCAGTGTTACACTGCTTACCAAAAAGAACTGCGTCAGTCGGAGTCGGTTGACTTTGATGATTTGATTATGCTGACCCTGCGTCTCTTTGATCAGAATCCTGATGTCTTGACCTACTACCAGCAGAAGTTTCAATACATCCATGTTGATGAATACCAAGATACCAACCATGCCCAGTACCAACTGGTCAAACTCTTGGCTTCCCGTTTTAAAAATATCTGTGTGGTTGGGGATGCTGACCAGTCTATCTACGGTTGGCGTGGTGCTGATATGCAGAATATCTTGGACTTTGAAAAGGATTATCCCCAAGCAAAGGTTGTTTTGTTGGAGGAAAATTACCGCTCAACCAAAACCATTCTCCAAGCAGCTAATGAGGTTATTAAAAACAATAAAAATCGTCGTCCTAAGAATCTCTGGACTCAAAATGCGGATGGGGAGCAAATTGTTTACTATCGTGCCAATGATGAACTGGACGAGGCTGTGTTTGTAGCCAGAACCATTGATGAACTTGGTCGGAGGCAAAACTTCCTTCACAAGGATTTTGCAGTTCTTTATCGTACTAATGCGCAGTCCCGTACTATTGAGGAAGCCTTGCTCAAGTCAAATATTCCTTATACCATGGTTGGCGGAACCAAGTTCTACAGCCGTAAGGAAATCCGAGATATTATCGCTTACCTCAATCTTATTGCCAATTTGAGTGACAATATCAGTTTTGAGCGTATTATCAACGAGCCTAAACGTGGAATTGGGCCAGGTACAGTTGAGAAAATCCGTGACTTTGCGAATATGCAAGACATGTCTATGCTAGATGCTTCAGCAAATATCATGTTGTCTGGCATCAAAGGAAAAGCAGCCCAGTCTATCTGGGATTTTGCCAATATGATTCTGGATTTGCGGGAGCAGCTGGACCAATTAACAATTACAGAGTTGGTTGAGGCTGTCCTTGAAAAAACAGGTTACGTCGATATTCTCAATTCCCAAGCAACTCTGGAAAGTAAGGCTAGGGTTGAAAATATCGAAGAGTTCCTTTCTGTGACGAAAAACTTTGATGATACCTCTGATGGTCCAGAAGAGGAAACTGGTCTGGATAAACTGAGTCGTTTCTTAAATGACTTGGCCTTGATTGCGGACACAGATTCAGGTAGTCAGGAGACATCAGAAGTGACCTTGATGACCCTGCATGCTGCCAAAGGTCTCGAGTTTCCAGTTGTCTTTTTGATTGGGATGGAAGAAAATGTCTTTCCGCTTAGCCGTGCGGCTGAAGATCAAGATGAATTAGAAGAAGAACGCCGTCTAGCCTATGTAGGTATCACGCGTGCAGAGAAAATTCTCTATCTGACCAATGCCAACTCACGCCTGCTTTTTGGTCGTACCAACTACAACCGTCCAACTCGTTTTATTAACGAAATCAGTTCAGACTTACTTGAGTATCAAGGATTGGCTCGTCCAGCCAATACAAGCTTTAAGGCATCTTATTGCAGTGGTGGCCTTGCCTTTGGTCAAGGTATGAGTTTGGCTCAAGCTCTTCAAGACCGTAAACGCAGTGCTGCTCCAAAAACTATCCAATCAAGCGGTCTCCCATTTGGTCAATTTACAGCTGGTGCAAAATCAGCGTCTAGCGAGACAAATTGGTCCATTGGTGACATTGCTCTCCACAAGAAATGGGGAGAGGGAACTGTTCTGGAAGTTTCAGGTAGCGGTGCTACGCAGGAATTAAAAATCAATTTCCCAGAAGTAGGTTTGAAAAAACTTTTAGCTAGTGTAGCCCCAATTGAGAAAAAAATATAATTTTCCATCCTTCTCACGAATAATAAAGTGAGGAGGATTTTTATGTACAGTATTTCATTCCAAGAAGATTCACTGTTGCCAAGAGAAAGGCTGGCAAAAGAAGGAGTTGAAGCGCTCAGTAATCAAGAGTTGCTAGCTATTTTACTCAGGACAGGAACACGGCAAGCCAGTGTTTTTGAAATTGCCCAGAAAGTTTTGAACAACCTTTCAAGTCTAACGGATTTGAAAAAAATGACCCTGCAGGAATTGCAGAGTCTATCTGGTATTGGCCGAGTTAAGGCCATAGAATTACAAGCTATGATTGAACTGGGCCATCGTATTCACAAACACGAAACCCTTGAGATGGAAAGTATTCTCAGCAGTCAAAAGTTGGCCAAGAAGATGCAACAGGAGTTGGGACATAAAAAACAAGAGCACCTGGTGGCGCTCTATCTCAATACTCAAAATCAAATCATCCATCAACAGACCATTTTTATCGGCTCAGCTACCCGCAGTATCGCTGAACCGCGAGAGATTCTTCACTATGCCATCAAGCATATGGCGACCTCTCTCATCTTGGTTCACAATCATCCTTCGGGAGCGGTAGCGCCTAGCCGAAATGATAATCAAGTCACTAAACTTGTAAAAGAAGCCTGTGACCTGATGGGGATTGTCCTCTTGGACCATTTGATTGTCTCTCATTCTAATTACTTTAGTTATCGTGAAAAGACGGATTTAATCTAAAGTTCATTAACGACATAGTCAAAGAGGTTTTTATCTTTGGGACGATTTTCAAATAGAAATTCTGGGTGCCATTGGACACCGAGAAAGGAGACATCATCCGTACTCATGACAGCTTCAATAATGCCATCCTTAGGATCATGAGCCGCAATCTTTAAGTTAGGTGCTAAATCCTTAATGCTCTGATGGTGGAAGGAGTTGATATGGGAAATTTCTCCATAGATTTCTCGAAGAACTGTATCAGGCTCTGTCATCAAGCGTTGAGTTGTGTATTCGGCAGAACAATCCTGCCAATGGTCTTCGATATCTTGGTACAAAGTTCCACCCATGGCAACGTTAAAGAGTTGTGTTCCACGGCAGACAGAAAAAATTGGCTTTTTCTGTTTAATAGCTTCCTTGATGAGGGCCAGTTCAAAGATATCCCTTTGAAGGTGGTAGTCATCGCTATCGATGGTTTTTGGTTCACCATAGAATTTTGGATCAACATTTTGCCCACCTGTCAAGATGAGCTTGTCAATCATACTGATATAGTGGCAGGCCATTTCTTGATCACCAATCGGTAGGATGATGGGAATCCCTCCAGCGTCTTTAACGCCTTCAACAAAGCCTTTTGCTGCGTAACTCATCATGATGTCATCATCTGGATGAGTTTTTTCGTTTCCTGTTATCCCAATAACTGGTTTTTTCATAAAATGATTTTCGCTTTCTAATCCTCTTTTCTCATGAAGTAGAGGAGGGTTTGGAGTTCACTTGTCAAATCGACATACTGAACGACCACGTCTTTTGGTAAATGCAGATGGACTGGTGAAAAACTGAGAATTCCTTTCACACCAGCATCCACCAAGAGATTGGCAACCTCTTGTGACTTGACGCTGGGAACTGTCAGGATAGCAGTCTTGACATCAGCATCCTTGATTTTATCCTTGATTTGAGAAATCCCGTAAATGGGAATTCCGTCAGGTGTTTGGGTACCGACTTCGGGATGGTCATCTAGGTCAAAGGCCATGATAATTTTCATCTTGTTACGCTCGTGGAAGCGGTAGTGGAGAAGGGCATGGCCCATATTTCCAATACCTACCAGCATGACATTGGTAATAGAGTTATCATTGAGCAAATCGGCAAAAAACGTCATCAGTTTTTTGACATCATAGCCAAAACCACGACGACCTAGTTCACCAAAATAGGAAAAATCACGACGTACGGTCGCGGAATCAATACCGATAGCCTCTGCAATTTGCTTAGAGTTGGCACGTTCAATCTTTTCTGCATGAAATCTCTTAAAAATTCGATAGTAGAGAGAGAGTCTTTTCGCTGTAGCTTTTGGAATAGCAGACTGTTTATCTTTCACAAAATCACAACCTTTCTATTCTTCTATTTTATAGAAACATTGTGAAAAAATCAACAAAAATAAGAAAAAACTAAGAAAAATCTTAGTTTTGATGTAAAAAATCTGCATGTGATAGAAAACGGTAGAGGTCTCCGACCAGTCCTTGGTAAACTTCCCGCCCTTTAAAGGTCAAAGAAGTCACATAAAGTGTATCTGGCAGGGTCACACATCCTGACAGAGCCAACATGAGAGCTTCATAATCCTCATACTTGAGTGTACGCTCTACATGATAGCTATCCTTATAGGTCAGTTCAAACATTTTGGCTCTATCTTTCTGATTTTGTAAAGACACCACGTTCTACCAAGCTATCCATGAGGAAGTAGAATTTTTCCTGATGAATGTGGTGGTCTTCTGATTTGAAAATATCAACTAGACGTAGCCCAAACTTGTCAGTGATATTAATTTTAGCTCCTGTTAGCTCTTTATTGATAATGATTTTGAGTTGGAAGCCTTCACCGCTGTTTGGAACCTTTTCAAGTAGGCGAGTCAGTTCATAGTTCCCAACCTTAGTCTCAAAAAAGGTGTTGTCCTTGAGGGTGAATTTCTTAACAGAAGGGCTAAGAGTGTAGTCGTAACGACAATTTTTTAACTGAATGGTTTTTTCAAATGCCATATGGCTAACCTCCGATAATTTCTTTTAAGGTTTTTGCGAGGGTTTGTAGATCTTCAACGGTATTTTGTGGCGACAAACTGATACGAACGGATTCCTTCAAGCGTTCTGAATTTGCTCCGTACATAGCTTCAAGAACATGGCTGGATTGGACAATGCCTGCCGTACAGGCTGAGCCAGTAGAGATTGAAATTCCAGCCAAATCTAGCCGAAGGAGTAAGAGGTCGTTTTTCTGGCCAGGAAATCCAATATTGAGGACATAAGGGAGATGATGGTCTCCTCTGTTCAAGTAATATTGAATACCCTCTAGCTCTGCAAGAAAGGCAGTTTCTAGATTTTGTACATGTTGGAAATGTTCTTCCTGTTTTTCTAGGTCTTCTTTTAGGGCTGCAACCATACCCACGATGGCAGCTAGATTTTCAGTTCCGGCTCGTTTTTTCTGTTCTTGGTCTCCGCCATGAAGATAGGAATCAAAATCCATGCTAGATGCGTAGAGAAAACCGATTCCCTTAGGACCATGGAACTTGTGGGCAGAAGCAGTGAGAAAATCAATGCCCAATTCTTCTGGGTGTATAGGGATTTTACCAATAGCCTGAACTGCATCGACATGATAGGCGGCTGGGTGTTGCTTGAGTATTTGGCCAATTTCAGCAATGGGTAGTAGGTTTCCTGTCTCATTATTAGCAAACATGGTAGAAACCAAAATCGTATCATCACGTAAAGCCTTTTGAATTTGCTGGGCTGTGATTTCTTGATTTTCTGGTTGAATAATGGTTGCTTCAAAACCAAAGTGTTGAACCAAGTAATCAATTGTTTCAAGGACAGCATGGTGCTCGATGGCAGTTGTGATGATATGTTTTCCTTGTTCTTGATGACGAAGGCAGTAGCCAATGATAGCAGTATTGTTGCCTTCTGTCCCACCAGAAGTGAAAAAGATATGTTGAGGTTTTGTCCCCAGTAACTGAGCTAGTTCCTGACGGGCTTCTCGCAAGAGTTTGCCAGCTTGACGACCATGTCCATGAATACTAGAAGGGTTTCCATAGGTTCCTTGCATAACCTCGGTCATAGCTGAAATAGCAACTGCTGACATAGGAGTCGTCGCAGCATTGTCCAAATAAATCAAAGGATCACCTTATTTCTTTTTGTTGTAGGCAAAGAGTGGGCTGACTGGTTTTCTTTCGTGGATACGGACGATAGCATCACCAATTAACTCACTAGCAGTGATGTAGCATACGTTTTTAGGAGTTTTTTCTTTTGTTGCTACTGAATCAGTCACAAGAATTTCTTTAATCTTAGTATTGTCAAGCAGTTCAGCAGCACCTTCAACGAAGAGACCGTGGCTAGAAACAGCATAAATTTCTGTAGCTCCTTCACGTTCAACGATTTTAGAAGCTTCAGAGAAGGTACGTCCTGTATTCAGAATATCGTCAATTAAGATGGCTTTCTTACCTTCAACATCACCGATAATATAACCTTCGTTGCGAGTTGCATCGTCTTGAGGGTAATCGATAATGGCGATAGGAGCATCAAGATATTCAGCCAGGCTACGAGCACGCTTTACACCTGAATTTTTAGGGCTGACGACAACAACATCTGACCCAAGTAGACCCTTATCGCAGTAATGTTTTGCGAATAGGGGCACTGTGAAAAGATTATCGACAGGAATATCAAAGAAACCTTGAACCTGAACGGCATGTAAATCAAGAGTCAGGATACGATCAACCCCAGCCTTAACCAGCATATTGGCAACTAGTTTTGCTGTAAGTGGCTCACGTGGTGAAGCAATGCGGTCTTGACGTGCATAGCCAAAATATGGAAGGACAACGTTGATACTGTGGGCACTTGCACGCACACAAGCATCAACCATGATCAACAATTCCATTAGGTGGTTGTTAACAGGGAAACTTGTTGATTGGATGATGTAAACATCATAACCACGGACACTTTCTTCGATATTCACTTGGATTTCTCCGTCTGAAAATTGACGTGACGATAGTTTTCCAAGTGGGACACCAACAGCTTGGGCAATTTTCTGTGCAATCTCTTGGTTAGAGTTGAGTGCGAAAAGTTTCATGTTTTTTCTATCTGACATTATAGACCGTCCTCTGTAAACTTTATAAATCCTAGTGATATTTACCTTACATATATGAACTAGGATTAGTGTATTTTTATCTTTTCTATTTTACCAAAAAATGGAGATTATTTCAGCTATTTTTCATGCTTTTGACAAATCGTACCAATTTTGAAGGAGCTTTTTGATAAGAAATCTGATTTTCCTCTAAAAATTGTTGGAAATCTTGTTTCCCTTGCTCGTGATTTTCCACTTCGAGCTCTAATTCGTAATCTGTCATATCAAAGTACTGACTTTCATCCAGTGCCATGAGGCCAATAGCTGTTTGCATTTCATAGCGAAGCGTCGTTAGACAACCAAGGATATGCCATTCACTTGTTTTAATACCATGTTTAGCCAATTCTTCGAGCACCAGTCCATGAGGAAGTTCTTCCTTAGCCAGATAAACTTCAGCATCTTTTAGGTGCAATTTTTGGTTGTACTCCATGTTTCCAACACTTTGAGGGACTTTGAGTGTCAATTCTGCCCAGTCGTCAAAGGTTCGAATGCGCATAGCGACTTTCTTTTCTCGTAGTTCAAAATCAGGCGTGTCGATGTAGTAATTTTTTTGAAGAACAGGTGTAATACCAGTGAACTGGTCTTTTAGACGATTGTATTCATCTTTTTTCAAGAGTGTTTTCAATTCAATTTCTAAATGTTTCATTTTTCTTACCTTTTCTTTATCGTTGAAAGCGGATTTATGGTATAAACTGCTCACAGCTTCCTAGACCCTTGAAATCAGTGGTTTTTAGCATGTTGACCAAAAGTGAATACGAGATTGAATACGACTCTACTTTTAACTTGAACGGATGAAATCCATAAGCTGATCAACGACTTCAACACGTTGATTGTCATTGATGTGGGTATACATATCAAGAGTGGTTTGAACATTATTGTGACCTAATCTGTCAGAAATGATTTTGGCTGTGACACCTGCTTCAAAGAGGAGAGAAGCGTGTGTGTGCCTGAATCCGTGAGGAGTGATTTTTTTGATATCGTTATGTTCACAAAAGAATCTTCTGAGTCTCTCTTTCACAGCTGAAGGAGAAATCCAACCTCCGAAACTGTTCGTAAAGATATAATTTGAATCATGTTTGTAAGGCACACTAGCCCGAAAATATTCTTTTATCTGCTGACGCTTCCAGAATTTCAATACATTCAGAGTTTCATCATCCAAGGTGATAACCCTCTTACTCATTTTGGTTTTAGGGTCCTGAACAGTTTGTTTTTTATTCACAACGACAGCTGTTCGAGAAATGCTTAATCGTTTATTTTCAAAGTCAACATCTGACCAGATGAGTCCGATAGCTTCTCCAGTCCTCAAACCAGTAAAAGCTAGTAAGTGATAAAAGGTATACTCTACAGGCTTACAATCTACTTTGCAAACTTTAAGAAACTCAGTTAGCTCCTGTTTTGTATAGTGGTTCTCTTTGGTCTTTAAAGGCCTATTTTTAGGCTTGATAATCTTGTCTAAGGGATTTGACTTAATGATGTCAATAGAAGTAGCATACTTGAAAATACGGCTGATGACAGAGTAGTAATTGGCATAGAGGATATAGCGATTACTTAACTTGATAGCAACCTTTTGACAATAAGCTACACTGATCTGATGGATTTTCATATCTGTAAAATACAAGTCAATCATAACATCAAGTTTTTTCTTAACGTTCTGATAGGTTGTTGGTTTTACAGTGTTTTTATAGCTATCAAGCCACAAATCAGCAACTTCAGCAAATGTAGGGTTCTGGAAATCTTCATTGTTTGAAAAACCATTTTCTTCAACATCTAAGAGAAGGTCACGTTCGGCAGCTTTAGCTTCTTTAATGGTTTTAAAACCACGGCGTGTAGTGCGTTTTTCTTTTCCAGTGGCGGGGTCTATGCCCAGATATGTTTGAAAGAGATATCTAGTCTCTCCTTTTTTTGTAATATATTTTTTTATCATAAAAAGTCCTTTCTTTTCGATTGCTTGCCCGCATAGTTGAAAAGGTGTAGAACTTATGATAAACTATAGTTGTATTTTTTTATCATCCTTTCCATTGCTTGCTTGATGGAAAGTTGAATCCTCACACTCAAAGTTTGGCGATGGAGAGTGTGGGGATTTTTTTTATTTTTTAAGTTCTTTTAACAAGGAGATTATCTCTTCATTTTGTTGAATGATAATCTGATTTTGTTGTATTTGAACTTTTTCAAACGCACCAGGACCACTTGCATTTGCTAAAGCTATAGCTTTACTATTTAACACATTTCCAATATAAGCAACTTGCTCAGGATATTTTTCATAAATATGAACCATATCATTTTCTTCAAAATATGGGAGAGCATCTTCATAATATTTTTGTTTTTGAGAGTCTTTTTTTGAAATTTTATCTTTTCCACCAAATAACGCCATAATATTTCCTCCGTTTATTTTTTTAGATATTTAATTATTGGTCTTATTAAGATATAAGATATTATTAGTCCAATAAAGAATGGCCCAATTTTTCCTTCAAACAGTAGAGATAGGGAAGCAAGTAAGAAGAGTAGACCGACACTAGATAATACAATGGATTTAATTGTAGGACTTTCTTTTTTCAGTGTTGCTTCAACTGAAGTAGTAAATTGAGTAGAATCAGTAACATTTAATGCGTTTTCTTCAATAGGGATAGTCGGTTTTGATAATTGTACTAAATCTGATTCTTTTTTCAATTCTAATACATCGGATGTTAGCACAGGCTCAACATTTTTTTGTTTTTCTTTTTCTCGTAAATCCACTTCATGGACACCTAATACAAATTCAGAGCTTTCTTCCTCAGTATTTTCATGTACTACATTTTCGATTGGAGTCGTCGGTGAGATTTCATTACTTTCTTCTAGCGTAGAATCAATAACTGATAGATATATTTCAAAACCAATATCTAAGTCGTTGTTAGTAATAACCTTATCGTTTAAATCATCCCACTCTTTGTATGGTCCACCTTTTATCTCTCCCTCTATTACAAAGTCATATTTTTTGTTATCAAAATATCTTCGTATTGTTTTAGCAACAGTTGCAGGAACATATCCTACATGATTATTAAATATCAAAACTTTTATAGCATTAGGATCATACTTATTATCTACTTCTGGAACGAGCTCAATATTGAAAAAGTTTAAATCTTGATATTTGAAAACTTTCAGACCATATTCTTCAAGTTCTTCTCTAAGTTCCTTAGTTGATAAATTGCTATAGTACTTTGCATATTCTGGGATTCCGTTATCTTCAGCAATTAGATTACAGGCTTCTTTAACCGCTTTTTTATATTTGGTTACACCAGCAACTCTAAACAAGATTTTTTCAACAGTCTTTTGCACAATTTCCTCCTCTAGTCAAATGCCCACAATATCATTTAATTGACCAATGCTAGGTATTCTTCCTTAATCATGATTTCATTTGTCATGGTTTTTAGATTGTAATAAGACATGAATTTGAGGTAATCAAACTCTTTGGGGTCGTCTAAGCTTTCTAGTGCGTCTTTCACGAGATGATGGATCATATTCCTATCAGCTTCGTTTTCACAGCGCAGGCGAGCGTTCTGGTACTCTGAGCGTGTATGGTCTTTGTGTCCGAGTTCATGCAGTAGTACCTTAACTCTCTCTTTTTTGCTGAGTTTATTAGACAAGAAAGCTGTGTTGGTTTCTTTTTCGTAAAACCCGAGTTCATCAGGTATTAGCTCACCGTCAAAATCGACAATGCGAACCTGAAAATGACTTATAATTTCTTTTTCGGTCACTAAGCAGTACCTCTAATCACCAGCTTCTTTGAGATAACCTTCAATGATAGACTGGATGATTTTCTTCTTTTCATCTGTTAATTCTCGGCCGCCAAACATCATGACATTCGACGCCATTTCTTCAACGTTCAGGGTCTTCCCTTGCCAGATATACTCTTTTGAATCACCAGCAATAGCAGGATTATCCGTGCGACCAAGTAAATAATCTGTGGACACGTTGAAGTAGTCAGCAATTTCTTGAAGACGTTCAGCATTTGGTTTTTTGTTTTTCATACTATAGATTGTATTTCTACTATATCCTAATGTTTCTTCAAGAGAATTTATAGAAATTCCACGATTTTGGCAAAGTTCTTTTATTTTTTCGAATAAAGAAAACATTGATTTATCAACCTTTCTAAGGCATGACAAAAAATATTTAAACTTTTGATTGTAAATCTGTTGACAAAACGCAATCTATAGTTTAGAATATTATTTGTAAGCTAAAGAGTTAGCGAACAAGACAACTAAAAAATAAAGCCTAATGAAACTGATTGGCGTCCGTTTTCTAGGTAGAACCTTACTTTTAGTAGGTCTTTTCTCTATGATTAAATTCTAAACTATAGATTGTTTTTTGTCAAGAAATTCGCTAACTTTTTAGATAATTTTTTAAAAAGGAGGTCAGGAATGAACGAAGAAGACCTGAAAGAATTATTGGAACTCTTAGCGACAGATTATGGGCGAGGGTACCTAGATGGAGTAGTTGGGGGACTTTCAATGCTTTTGAAAATTTCAAAAGAAGCAGAGAAATATAGAAAGGAAGAAGATGAGTAAAGAACTAAAGATAATCAAGGCTAAAATCAAAACTCGTTTGATTGAGCTTGATATGACTCAAGCCGAATTGGCAAAACAAGTATCTGTAGCATCATCAGTTATTTCAGAGCTACTGAAATATGGCAAAGGAAGTGATCATGTGAAAGAAAAAATCACAGATGTTTTAGGAATTGAGAATCCTTGGAAAAATCACTAAGAGGTTTATACATGCAAGTAAAAATAATACAGAATTGGCAGAAGAAAAATTACCAACTTAGTCAGATGATGATCGATAGTCTCGAGGGACTAGATGTTTGGGAAACTATTTTAACACTAGGAAAAGTAAGAAGAGGAACATTATGAACGAAATTTTTAATTTTCACGGGCAGGAAGTCCGTACTTTGATAATTGATGATGAACCATGGTTTGTCGGGAAGGATGTTGCGGATATCCTAGGATATAGCAAGGCTAGAAATGCGATTGCTCTTCACGTTGATGAAGATGACGCCCTAAAACAGGGCCTCACAGATAATTTAGGAAGGGTCCAAGAAACTATCATCATTAACGAATCTGGTCTCTACTCTCTTATCTTATCCAGCAAGTTGCCTCAGGCTAAAGAGTTCAAGCGTTGGGTGACATCAGAGGTCTTGCCAGCTATTCGCAAGCAGGGCGGATTTATCCGCGAGGATTTGGACGAGGATGCCTTTATCGCTCTCTTTACTGGCCAGAAGAAACTGCGTGAGCAACAGGCGACCATGCTGGAAGATATCGACTACCTTAAGAGCGAGCAACCGATTCATCCAAGCTATGCTCAGTCGCTCCTGAAGAAGCGTAAGGCTAGGGTTGTGGCTTGTCTTGGTGGTATTGATAGTCCAGCTTATGCGGATAAGACTTTCGCTCAGTCAGTCTTTAGACAAGCTGAGATTGATTTCAAAGACCACTTTAATATCAGTCGCTATGACTTGCTACCGAAAAAATTTGCAGAAGCTGCTCTTGCTTACTGGATGACGTGGGAGCCAAGCACCAATACCAAGATGAAGATTATGGAGCTGAACGCCTTTAGTCAAGCGTAGGGAGGAGGTATGGAAGATAAAATCATTGAACTTGCTGATTACTTCATCAGTGAATCTACAACGTACAGAGAAGCTAAGATAGCGTGTGAGAAGCTATTGAAACAAGTCAGCCATGAGATTGAACTCAGAGCTATGGAAAGTAAAACAGTTTGACAACAACGCAAAAAAAGCCTGACGGAAATCAGGCGCACACTTAAATTATTAAAACCATTATATCACAAAAATGCTTGCCCGCATAGTTGAGAGGATGTAGAAAATGGAAGGTATCACGTTACAATTACGATTGGACGGCGAAAGTGCTGAATTATTCACAAACCAATTACTGGCCTTTGCTGAAAAGCAGGTCAAGGAGCAGTTAGAGAATGATCGCATGCCAATCAATCAACAAGCTTTGATGAAGAAGTTCGGCTTTAATCATGCCTATGTTAAGAAGTTAGAACGAAAAGGCTTAAGATTTCGTAAGCAAGGGAAAGATATTATGTATGATGTCAATGATGTTTATGAGATTTTGGAATTAGAAAAAGAAGTACGAAAATTAAGAGCATAAGGAGATAAAAATGTTTGAACCACCGATTTTAGACCAGTTGATGGGTGTTGGAGCTTTGCTGATTGGATTTGCAGGGCTTTGCCGTCATATCAAATTGCAAGAGGAGCGTAAGGAAAAAGAAAGACGAGAAGAGCAAGAATTTGCGTCTATGATTATCCAAGGGTACAACCATGCTTACGAACGTGGTAGAGAGGACAAATGGCAAGAAATTCGCAAGAATATTCGAAGAGAATTTCCTGGTTTCACATACGATAACGAACCGCCTGTTGGTTTGCGTCCAGAGCCGTTAGGCTTACCAGAACCTAAACAGTCTGCAATCAGACTTTTGTCATGAGGAGGTCAGGAAATGGAAGAATTGATTGAATGGCTGTCGTGGCATGAGAGAGTGAATATTGAAATGATATCGTCTGATGAAGAAAAGTCTGATTTTGAAGTATATTTAGAGGACGAGAACAGGAAAATTTCACTCATCAAAGAATACCTGGCCGACTATGAAAGACTAGCTAAGGACTATCGTGATGTAGTTTCTGAAAATAAGTTGTTAAAGGTTGAGAAGATGGCCCTAGAGGGGATGCACATCTATGAAGATATGCGGATGAAGTACCGTGCGAATCGTAGGAAGTGGGGTGCTCGGTATGTCTGAAATCAAGTGGATAAAAATCACAACAGATATTTTTGACGATGAAAAGATTTGCCTGATTGATGCCTTGCCTGATCCTGACGCCATTCTAGTGATATGGTTCAAAATTTTGACACTTGCTGGGAAACATAACAGTAGTGGATTGTTGATGATGACTGATAAGGTTCATTATACTGATGAAATGTTAGCTACTATTTTTCGTAGACCACTGAATACTGTCAGAATGGCTTTGGGAGTATTTGAGCAGTTCGGGATGGTTGAGATTATTGACGGTGTCATCACTTTGCCTAATTGGGAAAAGCATCAAAATATTGACGGAATGGAGAAAATCAAGGAACAAACACGTAACCGTGTAGCAAAATATCGTAAAAAACAGAAAAATCTTGCTCTTGGTAACGTTACAGGTAACGTTACAGGTAACGTTACAGTAACGGACGGTAACGCACTAGAAGAAGATAAAGATAAGAATAAGAATAGATTAGATAAGAATAAGAAAAGAATAACTACTACTAATAGTAGTGGTAGTGAAGAAAATATCTTAGAACTTTTTCAATCTGAATTTCGCAGACTCTTATCTGGATTTGAGATTGAAGAAATCAACCATCTATTAAATGAGAATGATGTGGATTTGGTAAAGGAAGCACTGAAGACTGCAATCAACTCAGGAAAGCCTAATATCAAATACATAGGTGGTATTTTAAGAAATTGGCAGATGAACAATGTCACGACAGTTGAGCAGGTTCGCCAATCCGAAAAGAAAAATAAGGATAAGAAAGAAGAACAGGAGGCTAAGGACGAATGGGGGTACTAGAACTAATTGAACAATTCGAGATTGACTATTATCCGTTGAGCTACGAGAAGAAAACTCTTTTAGCAGATCAACCAATTCATCAAGTGGTTGCCTGCTTGTCTGAAATGGCCAGCTGGCATGAATGCGGAGGTAGGCTAGCATGGTAGAAAATGTATTTGAGGAGATTGCCTTATCTTATCACAGGAATACAGAACAACAGGAAGAGCTTTGCGAAAAGCATAAAATTCCTTTGATAAAGATATTGAGGACTGAGAGTGTTGTGTGTCGTATGTGTGAATCTGAGCGGATTCATGAAGAAAATCAGGAAAGAGTGAATAAACTGGCTAACGCTGAGAATGAGCGTGAAAGGAAATACTACCTAGAAAAATTCTCTCTTTATGATGAGGTTTTAAAAAATGCGACTTTGGACAATTTTGAGACACCAACCGAAAAAGAAGCGGAAAAGCTAGCTTTTGCAAAGAGGATTTGTCGTGAGTGGTCCGAGGGTGCTAGGAACAACATTGTACTCCAGGGAGAAGCAGGAACTGGCAAGAGCCATTTGGCCTTTGCTATGGTTAAGGCTCTATCTGAGTACACGAAAGAGATTGCTATTTTTATCAACGTGACGGACTTGCTGATGAAGATTAAAGCTGATTTTAGTCAGGAAGAGTTTCTGGTCAACAAAATTGCGAGTGCTAAGTTCTTGGTTTTGGATGATTTGGGTATGGAAAAGGATAGCGAATGGTCATTTACCATCCTCTACAATATCCTGAACAAGCGTTCAAATACAATCATTACCACGAATTTGATTTCTGCTGATATTCAGAAACGATATGGCAGGCCCTTCATGTCTAGACTGATGAAGGGGGTGGATAAAGACCATTTGATGGTTTTTAATGATTTGACAAACAAGCGGAAGCAATATTTTTAGAACGGAGGTGGCTGATGTTTATTTTAAAGCATGGTACAAGAGAGGATAAGCCCTTTCTAATGTCCGCTGTTATCGGTGTGACTGGTTTGGACATTTCATGTTCTGAGGAGAAGAAAGCCTTGCGGTTTGTTTCTCGGGCGGCAGCCTTACAGGTTGGCAAGGCATTGAGGAGTTCCTTTGGGAACTTCTACCCGGTTGAGGTGGAGTGATGTTAGAGCTCTACTTCGTCTACAACGGGCACTGCAAGTTTTACCTTGGGACGTTTGATAATGTCGATGATCTCATTGAGCATATGGAAGACCATCAGTGGGCTTTCTCTGGTATTACTAGACCAAGATTCAAAAAATATATCGGAAAAGACGATGTACGTTTTGATTATGGCGCCGTAGATTGCTATTATTTAGCAACAAAATCAACGTGCCGCGAACCACGTTAAAAGCGAGCTAGAATATGCGTCAGACTTGGACGAGTGGCGTATAAAGAATTTGCTAGCTCTTGTGTCTTTGAGCCATGAGGGGCAAGAGCTGGATTTTTTAAAAACAAGTTGGAGGAATTGAAGATGATGGAAGAGTTAAAGCAAAAAGTTAATGCAGTATACAACTGGACGGTAGAAGACGGGAAGCCCAAACCTCCCAAGCAAGATTTACCACAAGCGGTGAAAGATCGGGCGGACTATTTTTGGGAAATGGCAGAAGATGGTATGACATTTATGGGAGTGATGGAATGCATCTTCGCTGATGAAAAGCCTACAGACTATGATTTGGGAGCCACTAAGGATTGGTTGCCAAAATCTAAGGACTTTGATGATTGGATTGGCTATTCACCAGGCATGTCTCAGTTAGTTATTGCAGTTTATTTGATTTATGGAGGAAACTAAGATGAATATTAAGGCATTGATTAAGAAGTATGAAGCGGTTGAATGTGTTGTAGGTATTGTTAGCGGAAAAACTATTCTAAAAACCGTTCTAAGAGACTTGAAACAACTGGACGAACCGCAACCAGTCAAAGTTCCACCGTTTGTGGCGGATTTTATCGCAGAACAGAAAAAACTGGGTCATACACTGTCCTACTCAATAGACGCATGCATGTCTGACATAGTTGCAGAATGGTATTGGGATAATTCCGAACTCTTCGCACTTGCTTGGATTTTCGGCTACGAGGTCGAGGAAGAGAAGCGGTATCGGATTTCCATGCCAAAAGCTAGAAATTACATGAACCACGCTCAAATATTGTGCGAAAAGGATGGCAAAATATTTTGGTGCGGTGAGTGGTATCCGTTTAGAGCTAAATTCACCCGCAAACAACTAGAAGAAGCTGGCTTCGGCTGGGTGTTCGATTGCGAGGGTGTGGAAGTGCAGGAGGTGGAAGGATGATACAAACGCTTGAAGAAGGAATGAAGAATCAAAGTAAATGCATAAAAGTCCCAAGGGAAATCAGACCGTTTGATATAGGGTATCGAATAGTGAATCAACATGGAAATCCGCTTGCCTTAAAAAACGGAGCAAGCATATTCGCTTTACCTTCGCTGGCTGAAAAAGCCATTAAGAAAGAGTTTAGTAAAGATGACCCAGACTTTGACATTGAAAAACATTCAGTTGAAGAGGTTGCTGTTGTTAATTTAAGTAAATTTCATAGTTATTTTGAGGAGGTGGAATGATGTCGTTTTACGGAGGGACATTCACTGATTATTGTAAGTATTGCGATGACAAGTACAGTGGGATTTTCAAATTAAAAAAAGGTGAAGACGCTATTAAAGGATTCCATAGATGGTTGAAAGAACAAGGAAGAGAGGTCACAGATTGAAACGACCAAACAGATACCCTTACACACGAAGCCAACGGGTTGAAGAAACCGTTGATCACTATACATATAAAAGCGATATTTGCTATACAAGTCACATTTTAGAAAATAGACTTACTGGAGAAATTAAGAGCAAGGAGGTGGAGTGATGGCATTAACGCTTGGAAGTAGTATTACTGAACTTATTCTTGAAATTGGTAATATTTTAAACTCTCCTGATAACAATACAACAACTTTCGCACTTGAAATTCCAAATCAATCTTTCTTTCTAGAAATAAATGTAAAACCAAAGAAAAAGGAAAAAGAGGTAATGAATCCATATGTTGTGAAAAAAATTATGAGAGATGAAAACTCTGTTTTTGATAAAGACAATAATTACCACAAACAGAAGGAAAAAGAAAGACATAACCCAGTCTTTAAACGAAAGAATTCAAAAAAGTAAGGAGGTGGAGTGATGAATAATGAAGTCTTTGAAGAATTGAAAAAGCTTATGAGTTATTTTCCCGACTCATTTATAAATAGACAATTAGAACTTATTCTCATCCCAAAAACAAACACATACTTTTCTTTAAGAGATTGTTTGACAAAGAATGATGTCATTTCAAAGGTATTAATGTGGTGCACTAGGGATATATCCAAAACTAGACCTTATCAACAACAAAAGCGAAATATTGATTTTTATGTAGATAATCGCGATCGTTTGGAAAAATATTTAGGTTCAAATATTAATGTAGATGTGGTTTATAATTGCTTAGGAAATGGAATTAACAAAGAACTCACATACAGATTTATCGAGAGTGGTTTTGATATGACTTTACTTTATAAGGAGATTACAGAATGAAACGATTTATAGTTATCTGGATATTACTATCTGCTGGACTAAACATCTGGCAGATGGACAAGATTCGAGATTTGGAAGAGAAGAAGCCAATGGTTATCTACAAAGCAGATAACGCAGGCACTGAGATATTTGGCAAGGTTGTCGAGAAAGGACGGCATGGCAAGCTGTATACAGTAACTATCAGAGATTATGGGATTTTCGTAGTCACTAGAGAGCAGTATGAGAAGATTAGAGTAGGGGATGAGGTGTTACTATGAACACAATAGAAAAAGTAAAACAATGGTTTATAGACCGTGACCTTGAAAACGGTGGACGACTGGATAAGCAGTCATTAAAACTTAGCGAAGAGTTCGGAGAGTTATGTGCAGGCTATCTCAAGAAGAATGAGCAGTTAACCAAGGACAGTATTGGAGATTGTGCAGTCGTGATTGTCGGGTTGACGTTGCTGATAAAAGAGGATGTGCATAAGATTTTTGAAACATCAGGAAATGATAGAGATGTAATGACATGTTTTAGTCATTTAAGTAGAAGTATAAGCGATTTTCAGATTTACCAAGACTCGTTTTCTAAAAAATTTCGTAAAGTAAGTCTCATACGTACAATCCGCTGGTTAAAATCAATCAGCAAAGCACTTGGTTATAGCTTCGAAGAATGCTTTGAACTGGCTTACCAAGAAATCAAAGACCGCAAGGGTAAATGGATTGACGGCAGCTTCGTCAAAGAGGAGGATTTATAAAATGAAAAAACTAGGAATCATTATTGGGGCGGTATTTGTAATCGTTGTATCGCCATTTGTAGTTCAGTATGGATGGAATGAGATTATCACAACGATTGTTCCAGTTGGTAAAATTACAGTCTGGCAAGCATTAGGGATGGATGCACTACTATCTTTCATCTGGCCTGTGTTATCCAGCAAAAAAGAATCTTATGAAGATTATTCATACGCTGTAAAAAGCAGTGTATCAAAAATCATTACATGTGCATTTTTGATATGGTTAGCTAGTTTGTTCATCTAAGGAGGATTTAGTATGATACCAAGATATAGAGCGTGGATGAAGTCGTTAAAATGGATGTGTGACGTTACTAATATTTCGTTCGATAGTAAGTTCGTGGATATCTGTCAGCAGGGAGATACTGAAAGATATACAGAAATGTCAGTAGAGTTTGATGAAATCACACTTATGCAATCAACAGGATTGTTTGACAAGAACGGCAAGGAAATCTTTGAGGGAGATATAGTCAAAATGTCTAAGGATGTCTATTCTGAACCCACTTATTACGAAGTTGTAAGACATCGTAGTGGAGCATATCGTCTTGAATCTAAACAACACGGATGTGAATTGTGGTTACGACATACTGATTGTGAGGTTGTGGGAAATATTTACGAGAATAAGGAGTTACTAGATGCCTGATGTAGAATGGATTATGGAGAATTGTCACATGATGCGTGATAACGGAGTCTGGGCAGGAGAGAAGCAGATTTCCTACGCTAGTCCAGATGGGAAATACACGTATTATGTGAACAAGCGCAAAGATGGAACGTATTATTTACATGGAGCAAGTAGACATTATGGGAGGAATTGAAATGAATCCAGAAATAATTGATAACATAAACAAACCAAACCACTACCAAGGTGCAAACGGTATCGAAGTAATCGATGTTATTCGAAATTTCGCAGGAAATTTAACAGGTGCTAAGAGTATCTTCTGGGGGAATGTTGTTAAGTACATACTACGTTTCCAAAAGAAGAATGGCATAGAAGATTTGAAGAAAGCTAGAAAATATTTAGACTGGCTGATTGAGGAGATGGAACATGAAGGATAGGAAACATTTTTCGGAACAGATCAGATTGTGGCGAATTGGTAAAGGTCTATCTTTAAGAAAAGCTTCAAAGAAATTTGGTATTAGTCCAAGGACATTTTCAAATTGGGAACGAGGTCTGATACCAAGTGATCGTCAGAAAGAACGTCTGTCAAAAGAGTTAGGATTGGACAGAGATGTCTTATTCAAGAAATGTGAGGTAGGAAATCTTAATGCGCTTTTGAAAGAAAAACGTTTGGAACAAGGACTTACTCGTACAGAATTAGCAAAGCATTTAGGGTATTCTTCAACAATCATAAGTTGTTGGGAGAGAGGTTTGGAAATTTCTGAATGTGAAGCGGAATATATCTGTACTTTCTTTGGGATTGAGATCCAAGAAAGAAAATAAAAGTCAATGAACAAAAGAATTAAGAAGAAGATAGCTAAACGGCAGATACAAGAAAAGCAAGAAGAATTAGACAAACAACTACGGAAATTAAGTCCTGAAGAAATTGAAGTTATAGCTAAAATGATTAACCAGGCATTTTCTAACATTTACAAGGCTTTCTCTCAAATGTTTGATAACTTGTTTACATTTTTTTTAAACTCGGAGGTGGAAATTGAAAAAATTGAGCGACGAAGAACTCAAAACGTTAGACAGAGAACTTTTCAAATTTCAAAACATTCAACGCACAATAGACTTAAGAAGGTTAGAGTTAGAAACCAGAAATCCAGATGCCCAAAATGGGCCTACTGTAGGAATAAGCAAACCTACCGAAACTATCGCAATCAGAATCGCGGATGATCCGACCTTAAAATTCCTTGAAGGATTTAAAGGGATTATTAACAAACTCCTGATCAATCTAGTTGATGAAGATAAGGAAATCTTTAATCTGCGCTGGAGATATCCTCAATTGAGATGGGAAGAAATAGCAGAACAGAAATTCATGAGCAAAGCTACAATCTATCGACGTAGAAGGATTATCTTAGAACAGTACGCTATTTTGAAAGGTGAGTTGTAAATAAGATTGAGACAAAACACCTCTTGAATTCTCATGAAAAACAGTTTATTATGATAGCATGAACTTCTGAAAACAAAACACAAATCACATGTTGGAGTCATCCTATTTTTTCCAGAAAAGTTGTTTAACAGAGGAACATCATGAGTCAGCGACCAGCTGGCTTTTTGTTTTGTAGAAAGGAGGCAGTTATGGAATTTGTATCACCGATAAAAGAGAACGATGATATACAAGCTATGAAAGATTATCTCAGAGAATGGAATGAGATGTATTATATGCTATTCATCACAGGTCTGAATACTGGATTGAGAGTTGGAGATATCCTCACTTTGAAAGTTAAAGATGTCCAGGGATGGCACATCAAGCTGAGAGAACGGAAGACTGGCAAGCAGATAACAAGACGGATGACAAAAGAACTCAAGAAAGAAATGAGAAGATATGTCGAAGACAAACCATTTCATCATTTCTTATTCAAGAGTAGGCAAGGGAAAAATAAAGCAATCACTCGTGAGAGAGCCTATCAAATTATTCATGAGGCTGCTGAAGAACTTGGCATTGATAATGTTGGAACACATACAATGCGAAAAACGTTTGGTTATAAATATTATAACAAGACAAAGGACGTAGGGACATTACAGAAAATGTTCAATCACTCATCGCCTGCAATCACCCTGAGATACATAGGGATAGAGCAAGCAGAGCTTGATGATGCACTACGGAACTTTGTCATTTAATTTTTTTAGATATTACTTTCACATAATGAGTTAAGCATAAAGTGAAAAAATGAAACTCTTTAAAACCTATGATTAGTAAGGGTTTGAGATTTAGAGTGAGTTTAACAAAATATAAGATATGTGAAAGTGAGGGATAAAATTTGTATAGTTGAAGGAGAGGTATATGTTACTCATAGGATATTTAGTTTGTTATTTTATCGCATTGATGTTTTTGAAAATTGTTTTCGATTGGACAAAAGAAGATATAGGGAAAATATTTAAACATGGATTGATTTTTCTGTTTCTGCCTTTAGTATTTATTGGAGCTCTCGTATATGATTTTGTAGACAAAAGATGAGACAAAAGACATCTTGAAGTCTCACAAAAAAAGGTTTATTATGGTAGCATAGATTTCTTGTATGAGATGGGATAGGCCAAGAGCCTGTCCTTTTGTTTTGCAAAGGAGTATATATCATGTACAACAAACCAGTCAGACAGAGCTTGAAGACAAGGAAGTGGTACAAGTTCCGTGACAAGATCATGAGACAACACGATTACCTTTGCCAAGAAAGTCTAAGATATGGGCAGTCAGTTCCAGCTGAAATGGTTCATCATATTTACCCAGTGTCTGAGTATCCAGAGTTGGAGTATGTATCTTGGAATTGTTTGCCACTGACTAACCGTAAACACAATACGTTTCATGACCGCAACAACGATAAGATAATCGGAAATGGAACCTATTGGCAGAAGAAAAGAAAAAAAGAATTTTTAGATTTTTTCAAAAATAAAAATGAAAAATGAAAAAAATTTTTTATCCCCCCCACTTCAAAAAATTTTTTCGAAGCCTCTGGGAACCGGTGAAGGGAACTTTTTCCAAGTCGGGGGCCTTCAAACAAAAAGGGGGTAAAAACTAAGCGATTTTGACGGAAGGAGGTAGTTTTTGGCTAAACCAATTACAGCAAAGTCGATTAAGTCAAAAGTGGTCAAGCAGATGAAAGACTTGGGTACTTATCGTAAAGAGTTCGAAATGATCATTGATATTTTTGCAGGAATGCTCTATCAGTATCAGAAACTTGCTCAAGATTATGCTGACATGGGTTATCCAGTAACAGACACCTACGTCAATAAGGCTGGTGCTGAAAATGAGCGCAAAGTTCCAATCTTGACAGCTATGGAAATTTTGAGGAAAGACATCCTCAGCTACTCTAATCAGTTGATGATGAATCCTAAGTCGCTCGGTGAGGTAGTAGAACAAGAGGGTGAGTCAGTTCTTACTGAGGTCCTGAAGTTCAAGAACGAAATCAAGAAGAAGCGAGTGACTGGCAATGGGTAATCTTGATAAAGCAAAAGAATACGCTCAACACGTCTTAACTCACCGAGAAGAACATTGCGAAGAGAACATTCTTGCAGCTGAACGTTTCTTGCGTGATCTTGAAAATCCTGAGTTTGAAATGGATAAGGATATCGTTGATTTCGTTGTTCACTTCATCGAAAACACGATAGTCCATCAGCAGGGCGATGATATGTTTGCGGTGTCTATCCGCAACAAGCCATTACTCTTGCAACCATGGCAACACTTTGTAGTTGTGAACCTGTTTGGTTTTTACTACAAGGGTACGAATGAGCGCAGGTTCAAAGAAGCGCTTATCATGCTTGCTCGGAAGAATGGAAAGACCTCGTTTACTGCTGCAATTGCACTTGCTTATCAGATTCTGGACACGGATAGCGGTTCGAAATGCTATATCGTTGCTAACTCAGTCAAGCAAGCGATGGAAGCTTTTGGTTTTTTAAGGTTCAACGTTGAACGATGGAATGATAAGAACATTCGTATCAAGGATAATAACCAGGAACACTCTATTACTGCTAACTTTGGTGATGAAGGTTCTTTCTTTATCCAGGCACTGGCTAATGATGAGAGTCGCTTGGACTCTTTGAATGGGAATGTTATCATCTTGGACGAGGCTCATACCATGCGAAACAGTAAGAAACATGGTCTTATGAAAAAAACAATGTCAGCATACCGTAATAGTATGCTTTTTGTTATCTCTACAGCTGGGGATATTCCTACTGGGTTCCTTGCTAACCGTCTGAAATACTGTCAAAAGGTACTCAAGCAATTAGTCACTGATGATTCATTTTTCATCTTCATCTGTAAGGCTAATCAATCTGCTGATGGGGATGTAGTGGACTATCTGGACGAGAACACCCTCAAGATGGCTAATCCGTCATGGGGTGTCACGGTTTCGCTCAAGGCTCTCAAGGAAGAAGCTGAGCAGGCTATGAACGATCCACAGACAAGAAATGAGTTTTTCAATAAGACCTTGAATATCTTCACTAACTCTATGAACGCTTATTTTAATCCTGATGAGTTCATTGCGTCGGATAGTTGCTACGATTGGAGTTTAGAAGAGCTGGCACGTTTGCCTATTCGTTGGTATGGTGGTGCGGACTTGTCAAGATTACATGACTTAACAGCAGCTGCTCTTTACGGTGTCTATAATGATGGTGATAAAGACGTTGATATCTGTATCACACATGCTTTCTTTCCTCGGATTAATGCTCAGAAGAAGGCTAACGATGATGGGATTCCACTTTTTGGTTGGCAGTCTGATGGCTGGCTGACGATGAGTAATACTCCTACCGTTCTATATGATGATATCGTCAAATGGTTCATCAGTATGCGTGAGCGTGGATTTAAAATCCAAGCTGTGGGAATGGATAGGAAGTTTGGTCGTGAGTTTTTGGCCAAGATGAAAAAGGCTAAGTTTAAGATGATTGACCAGCCTCAGTTATTCTATCTGAAATCTGAGGGGTTCAGACGGATTGAGTTCAAAGTCAAGAACAAGGAATTTTATTATCTTCATTCTGACGCTTATGAATACTGTGTGAGCAATGTTAGAGCGATTGAAAAGGTGGATGACGCTGTGCAATATGAAAAATTAGACGGAGACGGTGGTACTGCAAGGATTGACTTGTTTGATGCCAGCGTCTTTGCTTGTATACAGGCTCTTGCTAATCTTGGCAAGGGTGGCGATGTGATGAGATTCTTTGATTAGAGAGAAAGGAGGTGAGGAAACATGGGTATTTTTGAAAAGTTTTGGAAACGAAACAAGCCAAGTAAGACAATTAACATGCTGAGTCATTCAGATTTAGGGTTGTCAAACCTGATGGATTCGTATGTACCTTTGGCCAGAAATCCAGATGTGGTGACAGCGGTTAATAAGATTGCTGATTTGGTCTCTAATATGACCATCCATCTGATGGAAAACACGGATAAAGGTGATATCAGAATTCGTGACGGACTGGCTAGAAAGATTGACATCAATCCATGCGAACACATGACAAGGAAGTCATGGATTTTCAAGATTGTGCGTGATTTGCTTCTGTATGGCGATGGGAACTCTGTCCTACATGTGGAATATGAACCTGTTACGGATTATATTTCTAATCTAAGACCATTTCCGATGAGAGAGGTTTCGTTCCAAACAGATAAGGATTCCTATGTGATCTCATTTAGGGGTGAAGTGTATTCCCCTGATGAAGTAGTCCACTTTGTCATCAATCCAGATCCAGATATTCCATATATTGGCACTGGTTTTAGGGTGACGTTGACAGATGTGGTTCAAAGTTTGAACATGGCTACTAAGACTAAAAAAAGCTTCATGAACGGTAAGAACATTCCTAGTCTTATCGTCAAGGTTGACTCGTCTAGTGCTGAACTAGACTCGGAGCAAGGGCGTGAGCGTATCGCTGAGAAGTATTTAAGTACTAGCAGGGTCGGCGCTCCATGGATTGTTCCAGAGGCATTGCTGGACATTCAACAGGTAAAGCCGCTTAGTCTAACGGACATCGCTTTAAACGAGTCTGTGGAATTAGATAAAAGAACAGTTGCAGGTCTATTAGGAGTACCTGCTTTTATTTTGGGCGTGGGAGAGTTCAACAAGACAGAGTATAACAACTTTGTAAATACGACTGTCATGAGTATCGCTACCACTATTACTCAAACACTAACCAGAGACTTACTTTTGTCTAGTAATCGTTACTTCAAGCTAAATCCTCGCTCACTCTTCTCTTACAACATTACAGAGTTGTCTGAGGTTGCACGTCAAATGACAAACAGTACTGCAATGCGTCGTAATGAGTGGAGAGATTGGCTTGGTATGGCTCCTGATCCTGAGATGGAAGAGTTGATTGTCCTTGAGAACTTTATCCCTCAAGAGAAGATAGGAGATCAAAATAAATTGAAAGGAGGTGAGGAAGAGAATGCAGAAACGGAATAGTTATCGTGCCACTCAATTTCAAACGCGAGAAGAAGACTCTGGTGATTTGATTTTGAGTGGCTACTTTATCAAGTTTGACGAGGAGACGGAATTGTGGCCAGGCTACTGTGAAGTTATTAAGCGTGTCGGGGTTGAGAAAGCTATCAAAGACGCTGATATCAGAGCTTTATTTAACCACGATGATAGTCTTGTTCTCGGTCGAACAGGTAACGGAACTCTGACACTGGGTGTTGATGATGTTGGTCTTTTTGGAGACATCATCATTAACAAGGATGATCCTCAAGCTGTTGGAGCCTATGCCCGTGTCAAGCGTGGAGATGTTATCGGATGTAGCTTTGGCTTTTTCCCGATAAAAATCGAAACAGAGGAACGTGAAGATGGCTCGTATCTGGATACTGTCTTAGAACTAGAAATCTTTGAAGTGAGTCCATGTACTTTCCCAGCCTATCCGCAAACGGAAATTGCTGCACGACAAAAAGACTTCGAAAGTCAGAGCCGTGCGAATCGTGAAGCGCTAGACAAGCGCAAGAAAGAAATTAAGGAGAAATTTAAGCTATGAATAAGGCATTAATCTTTGGTGCTCGTATGCGAGCAAAAGCAACTAAGGTAGTTGAGTTGGAAGAAACTATCGAAGAATTGAACAAACGTTCGGTTGTTGAGTTAGAAAAGTTGGATCGTGCTGAAACTGATGAAGAAGTTTCAGCAGTTGAAAAGACTGTGGATGATCTTCAAAAGGAAATTGAAGAAAAAGAAGCTGAAAAAGTGCAGCTAGAAAAAGAAATCGACGAGTTGGAAAAACAAATCGAGGAGCAAAATCGTAAAGCACCGACTTACCCAAGTAAAGAAAAGCGTGGAGGACAGAAATTGGAACAACGTGACGCAATCGCTAAATACATTCGTACTGGTCAAACTCGTGACATCACAGGTTTGAAAACTACTGATTCAGGAAGCGCAGCTCTGATTCCTACTGAAGTTTTGAAACCTCATTTTGTCAATAAAACACGTAATCCACTTTTGGATCTTGTGGAACGTGTGAAAGTTAACAATGGATCTGGTAAATATCCACTTATCAAGAAAACGGATGGTGTAATGGTTTCAACAGAGGAATTGAAATCAAATCCAGAACTTGGAAAACCAGCAATCAGCGAGATTGATTATTCAATCAAGACTTACCGTGGATATGTCCCTGTGTCACAAGAAATGATTGACGACGCTGACTATGACATCATGTCCATTGTTGAAGACGAAGTGTTTAATCAAGGTGAAAACACTGAATTGTCATTAGTTGCAGCTGTCCTCAAAAAAGCTACCCAAGCAGATGCGGCTGGATTTGATGGTATTAAAGACATCTACAATAAGAAGCTTAAATCAATTTATAAAGCAAGCATTGTTGTAACTAAGTCAATGTTTGCCGCACTTGACAAGGTGAAGGACAAAGATGGGCGCTACATGCTTCAAACCGATGTAGCTTCACCTACTGGCTATTCATTTGGTGGGAAAACAATCTACAAAGTTGATGATACAGTGTTTGGAGATGAAGGAGATATGAAATTCTTCATCGGTGATGTCACTGAATTCGTCAAAGAGTTTGACCGTGCTCAAGTATCCGTTAAATGGGTGAACAATGACATCTACGGACAATTGCTTGGGCTTTTCATCCGTTTGGATATCAAGAAAGTAGATGATGAAGCTGGGTTCTTCGGAACATACACTGACGCTGTAGGGTAAGGAGGTAGCTGATGACTTATCAAGTAATCCGTCCTTTTAAGGATTTAAGAGACCCTCAACAATATGAATATCAAATCGGGGATATTTATCCCCGAACAGAATATAAGAGCACCAAGGCCTTCATTCAAGAGTTGTTAGATGGGTCAAATAGTGCAGGATCTATTTTCTTGACTAAAATCGATGATGTCGATATTTCCGAAGGAGAAACAGAACCTCAGGAACCTGAAGAGGAAGATGAGGAGTAGTTATGGACAAGTCTCAATTATTAGAATTACTAAAACTAAAATTGGGTATAGCAACAAAACTACGTGATAAGCCTTTGGAAAAAATCATTGAAGCTGTCATAACTGAACTGGAAGAAAATTTGGGGGTTTCGCTTGAATCAGAAAATGCTGAACACCAAATGTTTGTAGTTGATTATGCAGCCTTTCGCTATGAGGGTGGCGTGGACATGCCACGCCACCTTTTATGGCGGTTGCATAATTTGAAATTGAGGTAAATCATGGCATGGAACAATGAGATTACATTGATCTCAAGGGTTAAAACAGGATTAGATAAATTGCACCAGCCTCTATTTGAGGAAAAGCGATTGACTATTTTGTGTCGTAAGCGTTCCATTACTCGTTCTGAATTTTATCAGGCTAGCCAGGTTGGACTTAGACCAAGTCTTATCCTTGATATTCATAGCTTTGAGTATAACAACGAGGAAGAAGCGGAATTTAATGGGAAACGGTATCGTATTCTCAAAACATTTCCGATTGGCTTAGAGATTCTGGAACTGACCTTGATGGAGGAATTGCCATGAGTGTAACAGGTGACCTTTCAGCAGAAATCGCTAAAGCACTGAGCGAGTATTCTAGTGAGTTGGAAGACGAGATTGACGCTATTGCGCAAGAATTAGGTGATGAAGCTGTTGTGACTTTGAAGGTGACAAGTCCAAAGAATAAAGGGAAGTATGCGAGAGGATGGCGCCTCAAGAAAAACGCCAAAGGCTCATACGTAATCCATAATGCTACAAGCTACCAATTGACACACCTGCTTGAAAATGACCATGTCTTAAGAAATGGAGGACGCAGTCGTGCTATCCCTCACATCAAACCTGTAGAAGAAAAGCTAATCAATTCCTTTGAAAGGAAAGTAAAGGAGGCTATCCAAAAATGAAATTATCTGACCTTGTCGATATTCTAAGTCAAGCGAATCTACCTATAGCCTATCGTGCGTTTGAAAATGGACACGTTCCTCAAACACCTTACCTTATCTACTTTGAATCACATCCAGATATCAAGAGAGCAGACGACGAACAGAAATACCAGATTAAATCTGTGACTGTAGAGCTTATCTTTGAACGTAAAGACGAAGATTTGGAAGAATCCTTGGAAGAGTTGTTGTCTAAACATCAACTTGTTTTTGAGGTATCAGAAGAAAGCTATATCCCAACAGAAAGGCTATCTGTCAAGCCTTATACTGTTTATTTGTACTAAAGGAGAAGAAGATGACAAAAACAGAAAATACAGTAACCTATGGATTGAAAAACGTGCATATCGCACCAATCGAAAGTATCAACAGTGAGACAAAAGTCATTAGCTACGGGCAAATTTTCCGTTTCCCTGGAGCTATGAACTTGGAGTTAGAGCCAAAAGGAGAATCGAAAGCAATCCAAGCAGACGACGTGGACTACCACTTCATGAACTCAAATGAAGGGTATGAAGGAAAATTGAAAGTACCGCATATCACGGAAGAGTTTGCGACGAAAATCCTAGGAGAAATCAAGGACGAACAAACAGGAGTATTGACTGAAAAAGGCGATGCTTCCACTAAACTGTTTGCAATTATGTTTGAATTTTCAGGAGATAAAAATAAGACTCGTTACGTTATCTACTACTGCTCTGCTAGTCGTCCATCAAACGGCTCTGGTACTAAGAGTGGAACAACTGTCAATGAACGCGAACTTAGCTTTAAGGGTTCACCACGTCCTCTTGATAGCGTCGTGAAACGTTCGATTACGTCTGCAGACAAGAAAGAAGTGTATGACGCTTGGTTTACTAGCGTTTATGAACCAACATCTCTAGGGTAAGGAGTAAATAATGCGTCGAAGTATTAAAATCAGCAATAAGCGTTATGAGCTTGCAACAAATGCCTATACTCCAATTGCTTACAAAAACGAGTTTGGGCAGGATTTTTTCAAGGACCTTTTAGGGCTTTTGAAAAATAAGCAATTGGTAGCTCAATTGAACCAATTAAAAAAAGGTAATGATTTGGTAGCGGAAAGTGTCGATTTATCACTTTTAGAAGATTTTGACATTACCTTTTTCTATCGTCTATTTTGGGTGTTTGCTAAATCTGGCAATCCTAAAATTAAACCGTTTGATGATTTCTTCATGGAGATGGAAGAATTTCCTCTTGACGAAGTTTGTCCGCTAATGATGGAAATGTTGAATACGGTACTGCAAACAAAAAAGAAACAGACACATCAGAAACAGCAAGCGAAGAAGCCTTCACGGTAGAATCCTATCTATCTTGTTGCAAGGAAACTGGCTTATCTATAGATGATCTCAAGCACATTTCTATTGGGATGGCTTTAGATTATCAGACAGATTATGTCAATTTGCGTAGCGAAAATAAAACAGGTAGTCGGAAGGCCACCCAAGCTGATTTTGATGCATTTTAGAGAAAAAGTGAGTGCTGAGAGAGCGATTGTGAGGACAAGTTCCTTTAGTTGGCTAGTGTTCTGGTCATAGAAAACCTCTCAGCGCTCCTTATTTTTAAGGAAAGGAGGAAATATGGCAGGAAATATCAAAGGGATAAAAATTGAAATCGATGGCGATACCCAGCCCTTACAAAAAGCGTTAAAAGGTGTCAATCAAGAGTCCGCCAACGCAACAAAAGAGCTGAAACAAATTGATAATGCTTTAAAGTTTGATACTGGGAATGTTACCTTACTAACCCAAAAACAAGAAGTCTTACAGAAGCAAGTTGGAACCACTCGGGAAAAACTAGAAACCTTAAGACAAGCTCAATCTCAAGTTGAGGAGCAGTTTAAAAAAGGAGATATTGGCACAGATCAGTATCGTGCTTTCCAGCGTGAAGTAGAAGTGACTCAAAATCTCCTAAAAGGATATGAGGGAAAACTAGCTAGTGTCAATCAAGCTCTTGAGGGTAATGGGAATGCAACCAAGAATAACCAAACTCAACTGAAAGAATTGCAGAACGAGCAAAAATTGCTTGCTAGTGAATCTGAAAAAGTAGTTAGTTCATTTAAACTGCAAGAAAGCCAGATGGGTGCCAACGCTAGTGAAGCTGACAAGTTGGCATTGGCTGAAAAGAAGATTGGTGCACAGTCCGAAATTGTCGCTCGTCAAATTGAAAACCTTGAAAAGCAGTTAGAAATCACTAAAAAAGAATATGGTGAAAACTCAGCCGAAGCTAACAAGATGGAAGCGGAGCTGAATCAAGCTAAGACTGCTTTTAACAATCTCAACAATGAGATGAAGGGGACTAAGTCTGTAGCGGATAGCGCACAAGAAAGCTTGGGTGAGATAGCTAAAGCTGCAAGAGCTGAACTACTCCAACAGTTTAGTGAGAAATTGGGTGATATTTCAGAAAAACTTGTTGACGTTGGGAAAGAAGCTATTGAAGCTGCTGCTTCAATGCAAGCAAGTAATGCCCAATTTAGTACAGTTTTTGGGGATATGGAAGGTCAAGCTAGAGAGGCTCTTAATAATATTGGGAAAGAAATGTCTATTGTACCAGAACGATTACAAGGAAGTTTCACCCAAATGGCCTCCTTTGCAAAAACATCTGGTTTAGATACAGCTCAAGCCTTAGATTTATCTACTAGGGCAACTAAGGCAGCGGCAGATGGTGCTGCTTTTTACGACAAATCTATTGAAAGTGTTACTGAGAGCCTTCAATCATTTCTTAAAGGAAATTTTGCCAACGATGCGGCTTTGGGGATATCTGCAACAGAAACAACTCGTAATGCGGCAGCAAACAAACTATATGGTAAGTCATTCAAGGATTTGAGTGAAGCACAAAAGCAATTGACTTTGCTTCAAATGGTTGAAGATGGAAATGAACTTTCTGGAGCACTTGGTCAAGCTGCAAGAGAATCTGACGGCTTAGAAAACGTCATGGGGAATCTAAAACAATCTGGAACTAATGCCTTGGCTGCATTAGGTCAACCTCTTTTGGAAATGTTGATTCCTGTGTTTCAAGCTTTAGGAGACATTATAAAAGGTGTGGCAGATTGGTTTGGTACTTTGCCTGGCCCGATTAAAGAATTTGTTGTCATTTTAGGGACAGTTGTTACTGCTGTAGGAGTTATAGCACCGATATTCCTAACTTTACAAGCAGCTGCAACAGCTCTTGAACTTTCAATAGGAGGCATGATTGCCGCCGCCTTACCAATCATTGGGACAGCAGCTGCAATAGCGGCCGCAGTGGCAGCGGTCGTTGTCATTTTAAAATACTTATGGGAAACGAATGAAGGATTTCGTAACGCCGTCACAGTTGTGTGGGAGGCTATTTCATCTGTCATCAATACTGTTGTAGGTGAAATTTCAAATTTCATCATGAGTATTTTTGGAACGGTTGTAACTTGGTGGACTGAAAACCAAGAGCTAATCCGTTCTATTACGGACGCAGTCTGGACTGGCATTTCCGCTATTATCAGTGCTGCTATGACGGTTTTAGGTCCTCTTATAGAGGGAGCATGGAACAATATTCAGATTATCACTTCTACAGTTTGGGAAGTGATTAAAACGGTAGTTGAAACAGCTATCAACGTTGTTTTAGGCATTATCAAGGCAGTGATGCAGATCCTTACTGGTGACTGGTCGGGCGCTTGGGAAACCATTAAGAGTGTTGGAGAAACAATCTGGAATGGGATTGCAAGCGTCATTGGGACTATCTTTAATGGTATAGCGCAGGTATTGTCTAACATCTGGAACACCATCTCAACGGTTGCTTCAAATGTTTGGAACGGCATCAAGTCCACTCTTTCAGGAATATTTGATGGTATTTCAAGTTCGGTCTCAAGTGTCTTTAATGGCATAAGAGATACGATTAGCAATATCTGGAATAGTATTCAATCAACCGCAAGCAGTATTTGGAATGGTATTAAAGATACAATCGGTAATGCCATTAACGGTGCTAAGGATTTGGTCGGTAGTGCAATTGAAGCTATTAAGGGATTCTTTAACTTTGAATTTAGATGGCCTCACATCCCTCTACCACACTTTAGTATCACAGGCTCTCTCAACCCAGTTGATTGGTTGAGTAATGGATTGCCAAGTATTGGCGTAGAGTGGTATGCCAAGGGCGGTATCTTGACCAAGCCGACTGTTTTCGGTTCAAACGGAAATAGCCTGATGGTTGGTGGGGAGGCTGGGAACGAAGCTGTCTTACCACTAAACGAACGAACTTTAGGAGCTATTGGTCGTGGAATTGCCCAAACAATGGGAGGTATGTCTCCTGTTATCAATGTCAGCATTAGCGGAAATAACATCAGTGAAGAGATGGATATCAATCGCATTGCTGACGTTGTCGCTCAAAAGATTGCGGATGAACTGCAACGGAAAACACAACTTAGAGGAGGAATTGCATGATCAAACATAATGAATTGGTAATTGATGGCGTAGCAACCTCCTCTTTTCCCTTTGATGTCATTGTAGAAGAAGCGCCATCCATCGTGATTGCCAATAGCAAGACAAAACTATGGGAGCATGATGGAATTAGTGGAGCCATCCTACAAACCAATCATCATAGAGGGATGGTTGAGAAATCCTACACACTTCACTTAGTCAAACCAAAGGAAGAGGACTTGAACCGTTTCTTGGCCCTCTTTGCTAGGGAGAACTTTTGGCTTGAAAGCGAACGTGTCAAAACAACCAAGATGTGGTGTTACAAGGTAAAGATTTCTGAGACTATTAGAAACCGTGCAGGGTACTATGCGCTCAAAGTCACATTTGAGTGTCACCCTACAAAGTTTTTTAAAGTCACGGACAATCAAATCTTTTCAAGAAGTGGAACTTTAAGAACCAAAGGCTCTGCTTTGGCTTTTCCGACAATTACCTTGACTGGTCAGAGTACGACTGAGGTTAGTTTCACAGTAGATAGGCAGGTCATTCGCTTAGAGAGACTATCTGGAAGAGCCATCATGATAAATAACCCTAACAATCCTAGTTTCTTGGATGGGACAGGTTCCAGAATTAAGTGGACAGGGGATTTTATCACGATTGACCCCATTAAAAAACAAGATGTTGGGATTGTCTTAGGTGCTGGTATCAGTTCCATGACGATTGAAACCGTATGGGGGTGGGCGTAATGTTATATTTGCTTGAAAGTGATACTCGTAATGTTAAATGGAACGGTATTCCACTGCATGAAGCGACCTCAGCTATCATAAAAGAGCAAATGAACGGGGATTTTACCCTCACTCTTCGCTACCCTATTACTGACTCTGAGATTTATCAACTTTTCCGTGAGGATATGTTGATTAAGGCACCAGCGCCTGTGCTTGGTCCGCAGTTGTTCCGCATCAAAAAGCCAGTAGAGAATGATGATCATTTAGAAATCACTGCTTATCATATCACTGACGACGTCATGCAGCGGTCTATCAATCCTCTGTCTGTCAACAAGCAGAGTTGTTGGCAGGCTCTTTCTCAATTGGTACAAGTCGCTAAGTCTCCTATCAATGATTTTTCATTTACCAGTGATATCACAGACAGGAGAACCATCAACACAAAAGAAGTAGAAACACTCTACAGCGTGTTAATGGATGGCGCTCACTCAATTGTGGGAACGTGGGAAGGAGAGATGGTTCGGGATAATTTCGCTATCTCAATTAAGCGAAATCGAGGAGAGGACAGGGGGGTTATCATCTCTACCCACAAAAACCTTAAATCCTATCAACGAACCAAAAACTCACAAAATGTTGTTACTCGGATTCATGCTAAGTCTACATTTAAGGCAGAGGGTGCCAAGGAAGATACAACGATTGCCATAACGGTTGATAGTCCCTTAATTGGCGCTTATCCTTATATCAACGAAAGAAGTTATACAAATAACAACATTCAGACCGTTGAGGAGTTGACAAAGTGGGCTAGTGCTAAATTTACTAACGAACACATAGATAAGGCTACAGATGCGATTAAGATTGAAGCCTATGAACTTGATGGGCAAACTGTCCACATGGGCGATACAGTTAACCTGAAAAGTTATAAGCATAATGTGGACGTTTACAAGAAAGCCATTGCCTACGAGTATGACTGTTTGGCAAACAATGGACAGGGAGCTTATCTAACCATTACCTTTGATGATAAAGTGAAATCAGGAGGGAATGGTGGTGGAGTATCAGCAGTAGCAAACGCAATCTTGGACAAGCAAGAAACACAATTTGACATTATGCTGGAGCGTGCGATTGCCAACGCTGACCGTGCGTTTGACGCTGAATTTGCCAAGCGTGAGAAAGCTATCACGGATGCCATCGAGCAGTACAAGGCTAAGGCCGAAGAATTTGGCGCTAAAATCCACGAAGAAATGGAGAAAGAACGTCCTGAGTTCGTGAAGCGTATCCGTGAGGAACTGATGAGTGGTGCGGACTCAATCGCTGAACTGAGCAAGAAACTGGAACAGGTCAGTGAGACTGCAAGGGTCAACGCTAGTTTGATTGGTGGTGACGGAAATACCCAGTACAACAAGAACCGCTTGAATGGTGGCACGGCTAAGAAAATCAGTTACGGAACGGATTTTGTAGAGGTCGGTCACAACGGAGAGGGCTTTGAACTTGGTAAGAAATACGTTATCAGTTGGTCAGCAACCTGTACACCTTACGGCAAAACAGATGTGACTGTGGTGGTCAATAAGACACCGTTTTACGGTGGACACGTTCATTTGGCGCCTGCTAATTCGGTCATGCCAGCGATTGATAAAGACCTTGTCCAAAAAGAGGAGCAGGTCTTGGCAGTCTACTACGGTGCCTATCGTCTGACCTTCTCAGGGGACTGGTATCAGAATGTAGAGCAGTCTGTGACGATTGACAATCAGACAAGACGGATTGAACTTGCGCCAGTCTATAAGACGGTTGCTGATGGGCAAAATGCTAGATATGAGGGAAGTTGGAGCGAAAACCCAACTTTTATTTTTGATGGAGGTAGAACATGACGGAAACAACGCCTGAAGTAGTACCTATCAGGGTACGACATAAACGGATGCCAGCTAGTGAGTGGGCAAGAAGTGACTTTGTGTTGTATGACGGAGAGTTAGGTATCGAGAGCGACACTAGTAAGGTTAAGGTCGGAAATGGCCGTGACCGATTCTCAGCTCTTCAATATCTGACTGGTCCCAAAGGAGACCGTGGAGAACGTGGGGAAACAGGACCACGAGGAGCGGACGGTGTTATGCGATTCGAGAACCTGACAAGCCAACAGAGAGAGGGCTTAAAGGGTGCACAAGGCCCACAGGGTGCGAGAGGTCCGGCAGGACCAACAGGCCCAGCGGGTCCAGCAGGCGCAGTAGGACCGAGAGGCCCAGAAGGTCAACGAGGACCTCAAGGAAACACAGGTCCAGCAGGCGCGAGAGGTGCCACAGGAGAACGTGGCCCAGTGGGGCCAGCTGGAGCTCCAGGCCAAAATATCATCAACCAAAACAGCGGGCAAGCGCTGAAATATTGGGCTGGAACAAGATCTCAATATGACGCGATTGCTAACAAGGATAGTAATACTATCTATGATATCTATACGCAGGAGTAACTATGGCTAGAGAAGGAATTTACGTGGGTGGCAAGGAAATCATCCAGCGGTATGTAGGTGATAGGCTTGTTTGGGAGAAAGTTCGTTTTGAATTAATTGGGACATTTTCTTGTTTCATGGTAAAAAACGAGTATGAAAAAACTATTACTGTTTATTTTAAAAATAATTATGATTTAAATACTCTTGTGAATGGTATTTATTATTTAAAATCAAGAGAATATGGACTGAAATATCCATTCGTAAAAACAGTACTATCAAAAGGTAGCTTTTCAATAAAACTATCTTTTGAAAAAAATAGCGATTATGTTTACGGTTACTACAACTGGGTTCCATTAGGTGGAAATAAACCTCATGAATACACTTATATAGATATTCCATTCTATAGAAAAATAGGAGACTAACACATGGATATTACTATTCAAAACGTTCGTTCGCCTGCTCTTGAGCATAACGGACGGTATTACAAGGTATTTCAACCACGGACACGAGATGAACTGCTAAAGCTTCATCATATGGGGTGCGTGGGTGATACGGTGCTGACGGATATTCAGCTGGAGCAGGGAGATTTTCCGACCAATTTTGTGGAACCTACTATCACACAACGCACCTTATCAGGTCTCTTCAAGGATATGCGTTCTATTGAACTGGAATTGAGAGACCCGAACAGCACTCTCTGGGGCAAAATCCAGCAGAACAATCAAGGGGCGCTGACTCAATTCTTTGATACGAATGTCAAGAGCGCTATCGCTCAGACTGCTAAGGAAATCAGGCAGGAAGTGCGAGACGCTGCTAACAGTGCGAGGGTTCAAGTGACATCGGAAGGTGTGACCATCGGCTCTACTACTCTAACTGGTGAGCAGTTAGCCTCTACCATTTCCACAAGTCCGAGAGGGGTTGATATCATCGCTCCGCACGTTCGAGTACAGTCAGATATGTTGGTAGATGGTGCTGTAACAGCTAGAAAAATGGCTGCTGGTTCTGTCACTGCTGACCATATCCAAGCAGGTGCCATCACAGGCGATAAAATTAGCGTAGATGATGCCTTGATTCGGAACCTGACCGCTAGAGATGCCTTGATTGACAAACTGACATCTAAGGAAATCTTCACAACCAAGATTGAGTCAGTTGTATCTAGCTCAACCTTCCTACAAGCCTATCAAGGCGAAATTGGAGGTTTCACCATTGGTCGTTTTGATCAAGGAAGAGGTCGCTGGATTTCTGGTGTCAACCAATTCTCGGTCGGCATGGGAAACGGAGAAGGTGGCAGTTATAACGGTGAAAATACTGCTTTTTGGGCTAACTGGGGCTATAGTTGGGATAGACCTGGGCCTAATGCTTGGTATGTAACAACATCAGGGAATATGTATTGTAGAAACGGAGCAGACTTTCACGGTAAAACGGATTTCTCCAAAACATCAAGTTCTAATTTTTATGGAACGACTTATTTTGAAAACTCTCCAACATTCAAAAACGGAATCCATATGTACGAGCAAGATATTTTGGGAAATGGCGGAAGCCCCCGTAAAGGAAACCAAAACAAGGTGGTATGGTGGAATCAGGTCGGAGATGGAACTGTTAAACACTGGATAGATAAATCTTCAGACAGACGATTGAAAGAAAACATCACAGAAACAGCTGTGAAAGCCTTGGATAAAATCAACAGACTAAACTTGGTCGCATTTGATTTCATCGAAAGCAAGAAGCATGAAGAAATTGGTTTGATTGCACAAGAGGCTGAGACTATCGTTCCAGAAGTTATCTCACGAGACCCTGAGAATCCAGATGGCTATCTGCACATCGACTACACCGCATTTGTCCCCTACTTGCTGAAGGCTGTCCAAGAACTAGACCAGAAAATCAAAGAAATGGAGAACACACATGGATAACAACACAATCGACAAGCTAGTCGCTGAGTTGCTCGCTAACCGCTTGAAAGAAGGCGAATTGAATAGTGCGCATTTAGAGGCATACTATACGCTGACTTTGGCCGAATTACAGGCTTTTAAAGCCGTACTGGAATACGACCCAGCACTCAAAGAACTATTTGACGAAACGCAAGCTAAAATGAAAGGAAATAATACATGACTTACAAATTAACAGGAAGCCCTATTCTAAAAGGGGAGAAGAATGTCACAATTGTAACGATTGAGAAAGAAGAACCTGGACGCTACAGCTATGAGCGTGTTGAATTGCCAGGTAATCGCACGAATGATAATGAAGAGGTGCTGATTCAAGCAGTTTTAGACTTTATTAGAACAGAACTTGACCCGACAAATGCCATCGTGACTGCTCAAGCGAAACTAGAGCAGACTTTGGCTAAATTAGAACAGGCTGAGCAGAAACTGGCTGAGACAGAAACTAAGCAGACGGCTACAGACCAAGCCGTTAAGCACAATCAAGAAGAAACTGACCGCTATGGTAAAATCATCCATGCGGTCGTTTTAAATGCTGTAGCAGGCAAGACAATCGCTTATGGAACCAACTACAAGGAATTGGTTGAACTCATTCCACTAGCCGAAATTGGCAAGCATTACTTAGCACATGACTTGATCACCATCGAAGATCCAACTCACGTTGAAGTTGACGGAGAAGGCAAGCGTATCTTGGTTCAGTTGAACAAGGAATTTACTTACAATGGTGAACCAGTCAGCGATTTTGCCCGTAACGGTCGTCTTGAAATGGACGGAACAGGCGCAGCATGGAAGTACGAACCTAAAGGATAGAGGTGCTTTATGGACGTCTTACAATCAACAGAGCATTTTTTTATGAACGTTTTGCCAGTTGCCACACCAATTGTTGTGGCTTGGTTGGGCTATAAAATGCCGAAGAAGACCAAGGAACAGACAGACCAAATCATTTCAGAATTGAATGATGTTAAGAAACAAATCAAAGATGTCCAGATTACTACTGACGAGAACAACGCCAAAATTGACGAAGTACAGGCAAAGCTAAAACTACATGACGATGCGCACCTTGTAACGATGAGGACGCACCTCGATCGTGACATTCGTAGAGCTATCCGTCGTGGTTTTACAACTAAAGATGAGTTCTATGTAGTCGAAAACATGCACAACAGCTACAAGGCTTTGGGTGGTAATGGCTACATTGACCACTTGTACAACAATTTTGAGGCGTTGCAAATCAGGGACGACATCTTAGTCGAAGATGAGAAAGGGGCGCAGAATGGTCTGTAATCTCAATACGACCAATCTTGCTCAAGTGGATGGCGGTTACCTCATCAAACAGGGTGATGTGGCTTCTACCTTTGGATTTGTCCTTTTAGACGAAGATTATCGAGCCGTCCCCTCTCTTGAGGGGGAGGTGGCGGTAGTTAGTCTGACCATGGGCAAGTACCAATGGAAGAAGGAGGCAACTGTCATAAACTCAAGCGTGAGTTTTAATCTGGACACTATCTTGCCAATCGGAAAATACCGCTTAGAGATTAGCGTTGGCGGATATATATTCCCGAGCGACAAAACGACGCATATCAAGATAGTGGCTTCAGATAAAGAATTGGTCACAGAAGAAGTCCATGCTTTAAAGGAGCTGGATATAGCAAAGGAAGTCGAAAAACAGCTTGCAGGTAGAACTGTAGGCGAGAACCCAGTAGGTCAGGAATTGCCAGACCTACTATTTTATTACAATTTAGGAAAGGTGTAACACAAAATGGATACAACAAAATTAACAGCATTTGCACAAGCAGTAGGAGCAGATATCAAGGAAGTGAAGCAAAGCGTCAGCACTAAAGTAGAAACTTCAGCAATGACGCAAGCTATCTCTCAGGCAGTCACTCAAGCTAAATCCGAGGTTAAGGCTGAAATCTTGGGTGAAGGAACGCCTGAAAATCTTGACACACTGAAAGAAATCGCGGAAAAAATCACAAGTATGGGCGATGACGCTGGTGGCGCACTCCTTGGAAAAATTACCGAAGTTGGTGGACGTGTAGACCAGATTGCCAATGTTGATTTGGTCGCAATCTATAACGCAGCGAAAGCGTGAGTGGTATGAGTAATTTAGAGGAATTTGCCCAAACAGTTGGGCGTGACGTCAAGGCGCTGAGCCAAAAGCCTGAGCCAAGGCTGACACTGACAGGAATTACCCTTGGCATCGTTGGAGGCAATCATGTCACCCTACCGTTACCAGACAATGTAGGGCAAGAAATCCGTGGTACTGGCTCACCAGAAGGGCGTATAAGTGCAGAAATAGGAGCGACTTACATCGACACAGCTAAAACTAACGGAGCTTTAAAATGGATTAAGACTACTGATGATGGAAATCAAGGTTGGAAAGTCATTCATGGTGACACTGGTTGGGTGTTAGGTTGGCAAGAAGACAGGGATAATTATACAAACAGGATGTATTTAAGACGTATAAATGATGTTGTACATGTGAAATTTGAACCTAAAATTAACACTAGTACTATTAGTCCTAGCGCTAATTTAATATTATATCTTGGCAGTTATGGGTCAGATGATAATTTATCTATTGATGGTTTTAAACCTGTTGATGATGTAGTTCAGACTATATTTAAAACTTCTAGTGATATTTATAGCGAAACAGCGGGTGCGGAAAATTCAGAAGGTGCACAAGGGACAGGTTGTGTGATAATTCAGTACAACTATGAATATATATCTAAACAATATCAGAAAAGTGGATTGAACTTGAAGATTTTAACTAGTGAATTAGGCGTGAAGGAAAATCACGTCAACCCATTCTCTTATTTAACAGAAGATGAGTGGCCTACAACATTACCAACTATAGGAGGATAAACATATGACACAAATTACTGAAATTATTCTTGCATCCGCTACAGGGATTTTAACAATCCTTGCAGGGATTGCGGTCAAATCAATTAAAGACTACCTCATTCAAAAAGGCGGAGAAAAAGCGGTTATTATCGCTGAAATCCTAGCCAAGAACGCAGTTAATGCCGTTGAGCAGGTAGCTAAAGAGACTGGTTTTAAAGGTGATGAAAAGCTAGAGCAAGCTCGTGATAAAATCCGTGATGAGCTAACCAAATATAATATCAGTATGACCGACAAGGACTTGGATACTTTTGTGGAGTCCGCAGTGAAGCAGATGAATGACGCTTGGAGGGAGTAGATATGTCTAAAAAACAGGAAATGATTCAATTCTTCATCGATAAAGCCAACGCTGGCGATGGAGTGGACAACGACGGAGCTTATGGCTTCCAGTGTGCCGACGTGCCTTGTTATGGGCTACGTCATTGGTACGGTGTGACGTTATGGGGCAACGCTTATGACTTGCTTGAGTCAGCACGTTCACAAGGCCTGAAAGTCGTGTATGACGCTGACTATCCAAAGGCAGGTTGGTTCTTCGTGAAATCATATGTGGCTGGCGACGGTGTCAACTACGGGCATACAGGACTTGTCTATGAAGACTCAGACGGTTCTACCATCAAGACGATTGAGCAGAACATCGATGGCAACTGGGACTACTTGGAAGTAGGTGGCCCTTGTCGCTACAATGAGCGGTCTGTCGATGAAATCGTTGGGTATATCGTACCGCCTGAAGAAGTTGAAACTGGCTGGCAACAGAACCAATATGGTTGGTGGTGGGTTCGTGAAGACGGCTCATATCCAGCTAATAAATGGGAGAAGATCAATGATGTTTGGTACTATTTCGATGAAAAAGGCTTCATGAAGCGTAGTACCTGGTTGAATTATAAAGACGCTTGGTACTGGTTCACGGATTCAGGGTCTATGGCCACTGGCTGGGCTCGTATCAACAACGCTTGGTATTACTTCGACGAAGAAGGTAAGATGGTCACTGGTTGGATTAAACATAAGCTGACTTGGTACTATCTTGACCGTAAGAATGGAAACATGGTATCTAATGCCTTTGTCCAGTCAGCAGACGGAACAGGCTGGTACTACATCAAACCAGACGGAACACTGGCAGATAAGCCAGAATTCACAGTAGAGCCAGATGGCTTGATTACAACTAAATAATCTTAAAAATAAATAGAAAGGAAACTTTCTAAATTGTTCTTTTACCGCAGGCTCAGGCTTGCGGTTTTTTTGTTTTGTTAAAAATAAAAACAGTGACATTACTCACTGATCCTTTTGTAAACTATTAGAATTAAATTAAAACCTTCTCAACTATACGGGCAAATATGAGTATGAAAATGAATACGATGATGAATACGATTTAAAAAAATGATAGCAACTAATGAAAATGATTTTAATGGAAAATAAGTAAAAACTCAACTATTGAAAAGCGATGATAACTATTTGTAAACGCTTTTCATTTATGGTATAATAAGCATTGTATTTATTGTATATGAATCTGGAGAAAAAATCAAAGATATTTTTGAAGGATAATATGAGAACAAGGGAGAATATATGACCTTAGAATGGGAAGAATTTCTAGATCCTTACATTCAAGCTGTTGGTGAGTTAAAGATTAAACTTCGTGGTATTCGGAAGCAATATCGTAAGCAAAATAAGCATTCTCCGATTGAGTTTGTGACGGGTCGGGTCAAGCCAATTGAGAGCATCAAAGAAAAAATGGCCCGTCGTGGCATTACTTATGCGACCTTGGAACACGATTTGCAGGATATTGCTGGCTTACGTGTGATGGTTCAGTTTGTAGATGACGTTAAGGAAGTAGTGGAAATTTTGCGTAAGCGTCAGGATATGCGTATCATACAGGAGCGAGATTACATTACTCATCGAAAGGCTTCAGGCTACCGTTCCTATCATGTGGTAGTAGAATATATGGTTGATACCATCAATGGAGCTAAGACTATTTTGGCAGAAATTCAAATTCGTACTTTGGCCATGAATTTTTGGGCAACGATAGAACATTCTCTCAACTACAAGTACCAAGGGGATTTCCCAGAGGAGATTAAGAAGCGACTGGAAATTACAGCTAGAATCGCCCATCAGTTGGATGAAGAAATGGGTAAAATTCGTGATGATATCCAAGAAGCCCAGGCACTTTTTGATCCCTTGAGTAGAAAATTAAATGACGGTGTAGGAAACAGTGACGATACAGATGAAGAATACAGGTAAACGAATTGATCTGATAGCCAATAGAAAACCGCAGAGTCAAAAGGTTTTGTATGAATTGCGAGATCGTTTGAAGAGAAATCAGTTTATACTCAATGATAGCAGTCCAGACATTGTCATTTCCATTGGTGGAGATGGCATGCTCTTGTCGGCCTTTCATAAGTACGAAGACCAACTTGATAAGGTACGCTTTATCGGTCTTCATACAGGACACCTGGGCTTTTATACCGATTATCGTGATTTTGAGTTGGATAAGTTGATGACCAATTTGCAGCTAGATACCGGAGCAAGGGTTTCTTACCCTGTTCTAAATGTGAAGGTTTTTCTTGGAAATGGAGAGGTCAAGATTTTTCGTGCCCTCAATGAAGCCAGCATCCGAAGATCGGATCGAACCATGGTAGCGGATATTGTAATCAATGGTGTTCCCTTTGAACGTTTTCGTGGAGACGGGCTAACAGTTTCGACACCGACTGGTAGTACGGCTTATAACAAGTCTCTTGGCGGTGCTGTTTTACACCCTACCATTGAAGCTTTGCAATTAACGGAAATTGCCAGCCTCAATAATCGTGTCTATCGAACGCTGGGCTCTTCCATTATTGTGCCTAAGAAGGATAAGATTGAACTCATTCCAACGAGAAACGATTACCATACTATTTCGGTTGACAATAGCGTTTATTCTTTCCGTAGTATCGAGCGAATCGAGTATCAAATTGATCATCATAAGATTCACTTTGTCGCGACTCCTAGCCATACCAGCTTCTGGAACCGTGTTAAGGATGCCTTTATCGGCGAGGTGAACGAATGAGGTTTGAATTTATCGCAGATGAGCATGTCAAGGTTAAGACCTTTTTGAAAAAGCACGAGGTTTCTAAGGGACTTTTGGCCAAGATTAAGTTTCGAGGCGGGGCTATTCTGGTCAATGACCAACCGCAAAATGCAACCTATCTATTGGATATTGGGGACCGCGTTACTATTGATATTCCCGCTGAGGAAGGATTTGAAACTCTAGAAGCTATCGAGTGCCCACTGGATATTTTCTATGAGGATGATCATTTTCTAGTTTTAAACAAACCCTATGGAGTGGCTTCTATTCCTAGTGTTAATCACTCCAATACCATTGCCAATTTTATCAAGGGTTACTACGTCAAGCAAAATTACGAAAATCAGCAGGTTCACATTGTAACCAGGCTTGATAGAGATACTTCTGGCTTGATGCTCTTTGCCAAGCACGGCTATGCCCATGCACGATTAGACAAGCAGTTGCAGAAGAAGTCCATTGAAAAACGCTACTTTGCTTTGGTTAAAGGTGATGGTCACTTGGAGTCAGAGGGGGAAATTATTGCTCCGATTGCGCGTGATGAAGACTCTATTATTACCAGACGAGTGGCAAAAGGTGGAAAGTATGCCCATACTTCTTACAAGATTGTCGCTTCCTATGGGAATATTCATTTGGTAGATATTCGTCTGCATACTGGTCGAACCCACCAAATACGAGTCCATTTTTCTCATATTGGTTTTCCTTTGTTGGGAGATGATTTGTATGGTGGTAGCTTGGATGACGGCATCCAACGTCAGGCCCTTCATTGCCATTACCTATCCTTTTATCATCCATTTTTAGAGCAAGACTTGCAGTTAGAAAGTCCCTTGCCGGATGATTTCAGTAACCTTATTACCCAGTTATCAACTAATACTCTATAAAAACTGATTCAGAGTATAATTATTATTTTAAAGGAGAAAACTCATGGAAGTTTTTGAAAGTCTCAAAGCCAACCTAGTTGGTAAAAATGCTCGTATCGTTCTCCCTGAAGGGGAAGAGCCACGTATTCTTCAAGCAACAAAACGCTTGGTAAAAGAAACAGAAGTGATTCCTGTTTTGCTTGGAAATCCTGAAAAAATTAAAATTTATCTTGAAATTGAAGGGATCATGGATGGTTATGAAGTTATTGACCCTCAACATTATCCTCAATTTGAAGAAATGGTTGCTGCCCTAGTGGAGCGTCGCAAGGGCAAAATGTCTGAAGAAGATGCACGCAAGGTTTTGGTTGAAGATGTAAACTACTTTGGTGTTATGTTGGTTTACTTGGGCTTGGTTGATGGAATGGTGTCAGGTGCGATTCATTCAACTGCTTCAACAGTTCGTCCAGCCCTTCAAATCATCAAAACTCGTCCAAATGTAACTCGTACTTCAGGTGCCTTCCTCATGGTTCGTGGCTCTGAACGTTACCTATTTGGAGACTGTGCTATCAACATCAATCCAGATGCAGAAGCTTTGGCTGAAATTGCCATCAACTCAGCAATCACAGCTAAGATGTTTGGAATCGAGCCTAAAATTGCTATGCTAAGCTATTCTACTAAAGGTTCAGGTTTTGGTGAAAGCGTTGATAAGGTCGTTGAAGCAACTAAAATTGCTCACGACTTGCGCCCTGACCTTGAAATCGATGGTGAGTTGCAATTTGATGCAGCCTTTGTTCCTGAAACTGCAGCTTTGAAAGCTCCTGGAAGTACGGTAGCTGGTCAAGCAAATGTCTTCATCTTCCCAGGTATCGAGGCAGGAAATATCGGATACAAGATGGCTGAACGTCTTGGTGGCTTTGCGGCAGTAGGTCCTGTTTTGCAAGGTTTGAACAAGCCAGTTAACGACCTTTCTCGTGGATGTAATGCAGATGATGTTTATAAGTTAACCCTTATCACAGCAGCCCAAGCTGTTCATCAATAAGATTTAGTCCTCTTTCCTTTGGGAAGAGGCTTTTTAATACTAGGAAAAGGACAGTTAGAATCTTCTGTGTTATACTAGAGATATGTTAGATTTGAAAGAATACGGTATCGTCATGTGGCCGGAGGAGAAGATCATTTCTTTTCGTCAGAAACTTCTCGCTTGGTATGATGAAAACAAAAGAGATTTACCTTGGAGGAGAAGTAAAAATCCTTATCATATCTGGGTATCTGAAATCATGCTTCAGCAGACCAGGGTGGATACAGTTATTCCTTACTACGAACGATTCTTGGACTGGTTTCCAACAGTGGAAAGTTTGGCAACTGCCCCTGAAGAGCGTTTGTTGAAGGCTTGGGAAGGTTTGGGTTATTATTCTCGAGTTCGTAATATGCAGGCTGCAGCCCAGCAGATTATGACTGACTTTGGTGGCCAATTTCCAAATACCTATGAAGGAATTTCCAGCTTGAAAGGGATTGGTCCTTACACTGCAGGAGCCATTTCCAGTATTGCTTTTAACTTGCCTGAGCCAGCTGTAGATGGTAATGTCATGCGAGTTTTGGCCCGTCTATTTGAAGTCAACCACGATATTGGGATTCCAAGTAATCGTAAAATTTTTCAGGCAATGATGGAAATCTTGATTGACCCAGAAAGGCCTGGTGACTTTAATCAAGCTTTGATGGATTTAGGATCTGATATTGAGGCTCCTGTAAATCCTAGGCCAGAAGAGAGTCCAGTGAAGGATTTTAGTGCGGCATATCAGAATGGAAGCATGGACCGTTATCCAATTAAGGCTCCAAAGAAAAAGCCAATTCCCATTTATCTTAAAGCCTTAGTTGTGAAAAATTCTCAAGGACAATTTTTGCTTGAAAAAAATGAAAGTGAAAAGCTCTTGGCAGGTTTTTGGCATTTCCCCTTGATAGAAGTTGATAACTTTTCGCAAGAAGAGCAGTTTGACCTCTTTCATCAGGTTGCAGAAGAAAGCGTGAACTTTGGCCCAAGTCCAGAAGAGAGTTTCCAGCAGGACTATGATCTAGATGTTGATTGGTTTGATACTTATTTTGAGACTATCAAGCATGTCTTTAGCCATCGAAAGTGGCATGTACAGATTGTAGCAGGTCAGGTGAGTGACTTTCATGATTTTTCAGATAGAGAAGTTCGCTGGCTTTCACCAGAAGAGTTCAAGGATGTCCCACTTGCCAAACCCCAACAAAAAATCTGGCAGGCTTATGCAAAAGCCAACTTAGACAGTAGCAAAGACTAGCTATTGTGTCTTCTTGCTATTTTTTTGGTATAATAGTAGAGAAAAAGGTGAACAAATGAAAAAAATACTAATTGTAGATGATGAGAAACCAATCTCGGATATTATCAAGTTTAATATGACCAAGGAAGGTTACGAGGTTGTAACTGCTTTTAATGGTCGTGAAGCGCTAGAGCAATATGAAGCAGAGCAGCCAGATATTATTATTCTGGATTTGATGCTTCCGGAAATTGATGGTTTAGAAGTTGCTAAGACCATTCGCAAGACCAGCAGTGTACCTATTATCATGCTTTCTGCTAAAGACAGTGAATTTGATAAGGTTATCGGTTTAGAGCTTGGAGCAGATGACTATGTGACCAAACCTTTCTCCAATCGTGAGTTGCAGGCGCGTGTTAAAGCTTTGCTGCGTCGTTCTCAACCTATGCCAGTAGATGGGCAGGAAGCAGATAGCAAACCTCAGCCTATCCAAATTGGGGATTTAGAAATTGTTCCAGATGCCTACGTGGCTAAAAAATATGGCGAAGAACTAGACTTAACCCACCGTGAGTTTGAGCTTTTGTATCATTTGGCATCGCATACAGGTCAAGTCATCACGCGCGAACACTTGCTTGAGACTGTCTGGGGTTATGACTATTTTGGTGATGTCCGTACGGTTGATGTGACTGTCCGACGTCTGCGTGAGAAGATTGAAGATACACCCAGCCGACCAGAGTATATCTTGACGCGCCGTGGTGTAGGGTATTACATGAGAAATAATGCTTGATTTACTGAAACAAACCATTTTTACCAGTGATTTTATCTTTATCCTCATTCTACTTGGTTTTATTTTAGTGGTGACCTTGCTTTTACTAGAAAATCGTAGAGATAACATTCGGTTGAAGCAAATCAATCAAAAGGTAAAGGACCTGATTGCAGGAGATTATTCTCAGGTATTGGACATGCAGGGAAGCTCTGAAATCACTAATATTACCAATAATCTCAATGATTTATCAGAAGTAATTCGCTTGACTCAAGAAAATCTGGAACAAGAGAGTAAACGATTGCATAGTATCCTCTCATACATGACGGACGGAGTTCTTGCGACCAATCGTCGTGGTAAGATTACCATGATTAATGATATGGCTAAGAAACAGCTAGGCGTTCAGAAAGAAGAGGTTATCAATAAAAGTATTCTAGAATTGCTAAAGATTGAAGATGAATATGAACTTCGTGATTTGATTACCCAAGTTCCTGAGCTTATGATTGATTCTCAGGATGCCAATGGTGAGTATCTGAGCCTTCGTGTACGATTTGCCTTGGTGCGTCGTGAGTCAGGCTTTATTTCTGGTCTGGTTGCTGTTTTGCATGATACGACGGAGCAGGAGAAGGAAGAACGCGAGCGTAGACTCTTTGTTTCCAACGTTAGTCATGAGTTACGGACGCCTCTGACTAGTGTAAAATCCTATCTTGAAGCCTTGGATGAGGGAGCATTGTCAGAACCTGTTGCACCAGACTTTATCAAGGTGTCTCTAGACGAAACCAACCGTATGATGCGGATGGTAACAGACCTTCTTCATCTTTCTCGAATTGATAATGCAACCAGTCATCTGGATGTGGAATTGATTAATTTTACTGCCTTTATAACCTTTATCCTCAACCGTTTTGATCAGATAAGAGGGCAGGATGAAGAGAAGAAATACGAACTGGTGAGAGATTACCCCATTACCTCAGTCTGGATAGAGATAGATACAGATAAGATGACACAGGTGATTGATAATATTCTCAACAATGCCATCAAGTATTCGCCAGATGGTGGGAAAATCACAGTGACCATGAAGACGACTGATGATCAGATGATTTTATCCATCTCAGACCAGGGATTGGGGATTCCCAAGCAGGATTTACCACGTATTTTTGACCGTTTCTATCGTGTGGATCGTGCTAGAAGTCGTTCCCAAGGTGGTACAGGTCTAGGACTGTCTATTGCCAAAGAAATTATCAAACAACATAAGGGCTTTATTTGGGCCAAGAGTGAATACGGTAAGGGATCAACCTTTACCATTGTTCTTCCTTATGATAAGGATGCAGTGAAAGAAGAAGTATGGGAGGACGAAGTAGAAGACTAGAATGAGTGAAACAGGCTTTAAATACAGTATTTTAGCGTCGGGTTCCAGTGGAAATTCCTTTTATCTGGAAACCCCAAAAAAGAAGCTTTTAGTGGATGCAGGGCTGTCTGGTAAAAAGATTACTAGCCTACTTGCTGAAATTAACCGCAAACCAGAAGACCTGGATGCCATCTTGATTACGCATGAGCATTCAGACCATATCCATGGAGTGGGTGTGTTAGCTCGCAAGTATGGTATGGATTTGTATGCCAATGAAAAGACCTGGCAGGCTATGGAAAACAGCAAGTATCTTGGCAAGGTGGATTCGTCGCAAAAGCATATTTTTGAAATGGGTAAAACCAAAACCTTTGGAGATATCGACATCGAGAGTTTTGGTGTAAGCCATGATGCAGTTGCACCGCAGTTCTATCGCTTTATGAAAGATGATAAAAGTTTTGTCCTTTTGACAGATACAGGTTATGTCAGTGACCGTATGGCAGGAATTGTCGAAAATGCAGATGGCTATCTTATCGAGTCCAACCATGATGTAGAGATTTTGCGAGCAGGATCTTACGCTTGGCGACTCAAACAACGAATCCTATCGGATCTGGGTCACCTTTCTAACGAGGACGGTGCTGAAGCTATGATTCGGACCCTAGGAAATCGCACTAAGAAGATCTACCTTGGACATTTGTCTAAGGAAAACAATATCAAGGAGCTAGCTCACATGACCATGGTCAATCAGCTAGCACAAGCTGATCTGGGAGTTGGAGTAGACTTTAAGGTTTATGATACCTCACCAGATACCGCAACACCATTGACAGACATATAGAAAGAACGCTGAGAAGGTGTTCTTTTTATATTGACTGAACACCTAAAAAGTAATACAATGGTGTTACCATTAAAAAAGGGAGTGCAAAAGATGACTACTATTACATTAAAAGTTTCTGAAGCTGATAAAACATTTATGAAAGCAATGGCTAAGTTTGAAGGAGTTTCTCTGTCGGAACTTATCCGCACCAAAACTCTTGAAGCTCTAGAAGACGAATACGATGCTCGTGTGGCAGATTTAGCCTATCAAGAGTATTTAGACGACTTGGAAAAAGGAGTTGACCCCATTACTTGGGAAGAAATGATGCATGATTTAGGCTTGGAGGATGAATAATTTGTATAAATTAGTTCCAACAAGACGTTTCATCAAGCAATTGAAAAAATTGGACCGTTATACGCAGAAGCTAATTACAAACTATTTACAAACCAATGTTTTGAAAGACCCAAGACAACATGGAAAGGCTTTGGTTGGTAATCGCGTTGGTCAATGGCGCTATAGAATTGGTAATTATCGAGTTATCGTACAAATTGTAGATGATGAATTAGTCGTTGCTACTCTAGAAGTTGGTCATCGGAGAGATATCTATTGAATTAAAGCTGAGTAATAACAGTATAGAAAGTAAGGATAGTAAAAATTTGAAAAGAAAATGGTTATTTAAGGATTATTATGACACAACGATTATTTTACTTGCTTTAATCTCTGTTATTCTGGTATTACTTGGATTTTCTGAGATGATTGATTTGGATAATCCGCCTTATAGTATTATTGATTTAGTAATCTGGGGTGTTTTTGTAATTGATTATAGTTGGCGCTTTTTTATTACTAAAAGAAAATGGCGCTTTATTCTTGAAAATATTTTTGATTTATTGGCTATTCTCCCTTTAAATGCTATTTTTACAGTTTTTCGATTAGGGCGTATCTTTCGTTTAGTTAAACTAACAAAATTACTGAAACTGACTCGTTTACTTAGAATAATTGGACTTACAGGTAAATTAGAAAGAAAAATTAGTAGATTCTTACGGACAAATGGCTTGATTTATATCTTATATGTTAATATCTTTATCGTGCTAGTAGGAAGTTCAATTTTATCTGTAGTTGAAGAAAAATCCTTCTCAGATAGTCTTTGGTGGGCTCTTGTGACAGTAACCACTGTTGGTTATGGTGACATTGTTCCAGTTTCCCTTTTTGGGAAATGGCTAGCAGTTTTACTGATGCTTGTCGGTATTGGAACAATAGGGATGTTAACAAGTGCTTTGACGAACTTTTTTGTAAAAGATAATCCAGATGAACAGATAAAACTTGATAAACTTCAAGATGAATTATCTAGTCAGAGAATATTACTAGAGAAGCAATCTGAAAAGATAGAAGAACTACATCAAATGATAAAAGATTTGCTTGAAAAAAGGTAATTTTGACCATTTAAAAACCACTCGATGAGTGGCTTTTTTACAATCCTGCGAAATCCTTGATTTCTTGTGCTGACATTGAAGAGTCGCAACGGACATTGATTTGTCCATCTGCAATGTGAACGAAGCCTGGTACAGTTGGAATTCCGTAGCGTGAGCGGAATGCTTGCAACTCATTGAGTTGGCTTGGTTCTTCACTATTGATGAAGTAGATGTGAGCTTTGGTTTCAGCTACGACACCTGCTAAAGTACCTGCAAATTTACGGCAGTAAGGGCAAGTTTTGCGACCGATAAAGAAGGTTGCAGTTTCTTTTTTATCAAGAGCTTCTTGCGCACGCGCAACTGTAGTGACTTCAAGGTCTTTGATATTATCTAAAAATTGTTCCATGAGATTACCTCGCTTTCATTGATATGTCTAGTATGCCATAAAGTTTCTAAAATTGCTTAGATTTGATACGAAAAAAAGATGAGATTGATTTGTCTCATCTTTTAATAGGGCCTTATTTTACAAAAGCATTGATTTCCGCTTCGATGTTAGCAATCTTAGCTTGTGATTCTTCGTTGGTTTCCCCTACAACTGCAATGTAGAACTTGATTTTTGGTTCTGTACCTGAAGGACGAACAGCAATCCATGAACCGTCAGCAAGTGTGTATTTCAACACATCACTTGGAGGAGTTGTTAAGTTTGTAACGGTACCGTCAGCAGCAGTAGCAGTTTGTGCCTTGAAGTCTTCTACGACAGTGATAGCTGTTGCATTCCATTCTTTTGGAGCATTGTTACGGAATTTAGCCATAATCGCTTTGATTTGTTCAGCACCATCGACACCTGAAAGGGTAACAGAGATAGTTTTTTCTGCGTAGTAGCCGTACTCTTTGTAGATTTCTTCGATACCGTCAGCAAGGGTCAAACCACGTGAACGGTAGTAGGCAGCAAGTTCAGCAACGACTAGAACGGCTTGGATAGCATCTTTATCACGTACGAATGGTTTAATCAAGTAACCGAAGCTTTCTTCAAATCCCATCATGTAAGTGTGGTTGTGTTTTTCTTCGAATTCTTGGATTTTTTCAGCGATAAATTTGAAACCTGTCAAAACGTTGAACATAGTTGCGCCGTAGCTTTCAGCAATCTTTGTTACCAAGTCAGTTGATACGATAGATTTACATAGGGCTGCATTTTCAGGAAGAGTTCCAGCGTTTTTGTGGGCTTCCAAGATGTATTTTGCCATGATAGCACCGATTTGGTTACCTGAAAGGTTGAGGTAGCTACCATCTTTTTGAAGAACTTCAACACCAACACGGTCAGCGTCTGGGTCAGTTGCTACAAGAACATCTGCACCAACTTGACGGCCAAGTTCTTCAGCAAGCGCAAAGGCTGCTTGGCTTTCTGGGTTTGGAGATTTTACAGTTGAGAAGTCAGGATCAGCAGTTGCTTGCGCTTCAACAACTTGAACAGAGTCAAATCCTGCTTGGGCAAGAGCACGACGAGCCAACATTTCACCAGTACCATGAAGTGGTGTGTAGACAATCTTCATATCTTTACCAAATTCTTCAATCAAGGCTGGGTTGATGTTTACGTCCTTAACCTCTTTAAGGTATTCTACGTCAACAGCTTCGCCGATAACTTCAATTAAGCCAGAAGCTTTTTCAGCTTCCACATCAGCAACTTCAACTGCAAATGGGTTTTCGATTGCACGGATATATGTAGTCAAAGCGTCTGCGTCGTGTGGAGGCATTTGTCCACCGTCTTCACCGTAAACCTTGTAACCGTTAAATGGTGCAGGGTTGTGACTGGCTGTGACCATGATACCCGCGAAACAGTTGAGGTGACGAACTGCAAATGATAATTCTGGAGTTGGACGAAGGCTTTCAAATACGTAAGATTTGATGCCGTGTTTAGCAAGAACTGCCGCAGATTCAAAGGCAAACTCAGGTGAGAAGTGACGGCTATCGTAGGCAATTGCTACACCGCGTTCTTTTTCGTTTCCACCTTTAGACTCAATCAAACGAGCCAATCCTTCAGTAGCTTGACGAACAACGTAGATGTTGATGCGGTTTGTACCAGCACCAATCAGGCCACGCATACCTGCAGTACCAAATTCAAGATTTGTATAGAAGGCATCTTCCTTAGTTTTTTCGTCCATATTTTCCAAATCTTGACGAAGGTAGTCAGGAAGATCCGCAAAATCAACCCATTTTTGGTAATTTTCTTGGTAAGACATTGAAATTCTCCTTTATTTTTAAAACATTTAATCAGTTTGATTATATCATTTTTTTTAGTTTTAGTAAAACCTTATCTGCTTCGAAAATCTCTTCAAACCAGGTCAGATTGAATTTGGGGTTTATATGATGTTGAGGCTAGGAAAAATTCAATCTCAGTAAAAAAGTAAGTCTTCTCATAATAAAACATTGATACCAAACGTTTTATTATGAGAAGACTTTTACCCAGCATCTTTAATCTGTGACTAGACGTTTAGTTCTAAGAATGCCATCTTGACTAGATGGTTTTCTTGACCGTTATTGGTGATAATCTTCCAGCAAGGCTTCAAACTCAGATACTGACATACCTAATTGCTGACTGGCAATCTCAGAAGTCAGCAGACCTTGGCTGACCATATCTAGGAAAGCAAAGAGTTTTCCACGTTCAAGGCCTTGTTCAATCCCCTCTGCGCGACCACGTTCAAGACCACGCTCTAAACCCTGTTCAATACCTTCTGCACGACCACGTTCTAAGCCCTTTTCCTCAGCTTGTTCCAAGGCATAGTCCTGTGCTAACAAGGCTTGTTCTTCGCGCATACGTAGTTGACTAAACATTTTCCTATCCTCCTCGGACCAGCTCTTATAGTCCAGCAGTTGGTCTGCTTGGCTGATGGCTCGCTCGGGTTGTTGAGTAAAGGGTTTATTCCCAAAAAACTCCAACCATGGCTTGCGAATACTATCTTTGCTAGTTTCTCTATATTTTTTTAATTCCATGTATGCCATCTT